>NZ_JBFRLG010000019.1:0-87152 GCF_041469785.1 Vibrio sp. 10N.286.48.F5
GGTGTTGTAGCTAAAATCTTCGCTTAATAGCATTTAGATTTTTGCACTCTCTTCATTAGAAGAGCACGCATCTGAAAAGGGGAGCTTCGGCTTCCCTTTTGTTTTCTCAAAAGAAATATTACCTTCCATCTATCTTCTTCCCTCTCGATACAAAACCAACTTCCAATAAATTGCGATTATTTTTCCAACACTACTTGCATACTAAAGTGTGATCTGTATAATGCATCGCACTGGCTAACGCTGGTTGTGAACCAATGAGCACTGAGGAGTAGGTCTTACCTAGTAATGTATACTCAGCTTATGTTCGCGGTTAATAAAAATAGTAAACTTCTTGTTTACTTCAAAAGTTAACTGACAATGCGTCCTAATTTTGGGTGCTACGGTTTCACATAAATCAATCGGCATTCTCTCGTTTTATCGGGTTTGAGTGGCGATATTGTTTGTGTAATTTTTAATAATTGGAGCTCTGTCTCATGCAGAACCAACGTATTCGTATCCGCCTTAAAGCGTTTGATTACAAGCTAATCGATGCTTCAACTGCGGAAATCGTTGAAACAGCAAAACGTACTGGCGCACAGGTTCGTGGTCCTATTCCACTTCCTACTCGTAAAGAGCGTTTCACTGTTCTTACCTCTCCACACGTCAACAAAGATGCACGTGATCAGTACGAAATCCGTACTCACAAGCGTTTGATCGACATCGTTGAGCCAACAGATAAAACTGTTGATGCTCTAATGCGTCTTGATCTTGCAGCTGGCGTTGATGTTCAAATCAGCCTAGGTTAAGGGAGATAAGAATAATGATTGGTCTAGTCGGACGTAAAGTGGGTATGACCCGCGTATTTACTGAAGAAGGCGTTTCTATCCCAGTAACTGTTGTTGAGGTTGAAGCGAACCGTATTTCTCAAGTTAAAACTCTTGAGACAGACGGCTACGCAGCAATCCAAGTAACTACTGGTGCTAAGAAAGCTAACCGTGTAACTAAACCTGAAGCTGGTCACTTCGCGAAAGCGGGTGTAGAAGCAGGTCGCGGTCTTTGGGAATTCCGTTTAGAAAACGGCGAAGAGTTTGAAGTTGGCGCTGAGCTAAACGTAGAACTTTTCAACGAAATTAAAAAAGTAGACGTTACTGGTACATCTAAAGGTAAAGGCTTCCAAGGCGCTATCAAGCGTTGGAACTTCTCTACTCAAGATATGACTCACGGTAACTCTTTGTCTCACCGCGCACCGGGTTCAATTGGCCAATGTCAAACTCCAGGCCGCGTGTTTAAAGGCAAGAAAATGGCAGGTCACATGGGTGCTGAGCGTGTAACGACTCAAAACCTAGAGATCGTACGTGTTGACGCTGAGCGCAATCTACTCCTTATTAAAGGTGCAGTACCGGGCTCAACAGGCGGAAACGTGATCGTAAAACCTGCTGTTAAAGCATAACGTCTAGGAGTAAGTAATGGAATTGATGGTTAAAGGTGCTGATGCACTAACTGTTTCCGAGACTACTTTCGGACGTGACTTCAACGAAGCTCTTGTACACCAAGTAGTTGTTGCATATGCAGCAGGTGCTCGTCAAGGTACTCGTGCTCAAAAGACTCGTTCTGAAGTATCTGGCGGTGGCGCTAAGCCATGGCGTCAAAAAGGTACTGGCCGCGCACGTGCTGGTACAATTCGTAGCCCAATCTGGCGTACAGGTGGTGTTACTTTTGCTGCGAAACCACAAGATCACAGCCAAAAAGTAAACAAAAAAATGTACCGCGGTGCTATGAAGAGCATTCTTTCTGAGCTAGTTCGTCAAGAGCGTTTAATCGTTGTTGATAACTTCTCTGTAGAAGCACCAAAAACAAAAGAACTTGTAGCTAAGCTTAAAGAGCTTGAGCTAAGCGACGTTCTGATTGTGACTGGCGAAGTAGATGAAAATCTATTCTTAGCTGCTCGTAACCTATACAAAGTAGATGCACGTGATGTTGCTGGTGTTGATCCAGTATCACTAATCGCTTTCGACAAGGTTCTAATGACTGCTGACGCAGTTAAGCAAGTTGAGGAGATGCTAGCATGATCACTGAAGAGCGTATCTTAAAAGTTCTACGTGCTCCGCACATCTCTGAAAAAGCAACTATGGCAGCTGAGAAAGCGAACACTATCGTTTTCAAAGTAGCTAAAGATGCAACTAAGAAAGAGATCAAAGCAGCTGTAGAAAAGCTATTTGAAGTTGAAGTTAAGTCTGTAAATACTCTTGTATTAAAGGGTAAGACCAAACGTCAAGGTATGCGTGAAGGCCGTCGTTCAGACGTTAAGAAAGCCTACGTTACTTTGAAAGAAGGTCAAGATCTTGACTTCGTTGGCGGCGCGGAATAACAGGAGTAGTAAAAATGGCTATTGTTAAATGTAAGCCGACTTCCCCTGGTCGTCGTCACGTCGTTAAAGTTGTTAACGCTGACCTACACAAGGGTAAGCCATACGCACCACTTCTAGAGAAAAACTCTAAGAACGGTGGTCGTAACAACAACGGTCGTATTACAGTACGTCACATCGGTGGTGGTCATAAGCACCATTACCGTGTAATTGACTTCAAACGTACTAAAGATGGCATCCCAGCGAAAGTTGAGCGTCTAGAATACGATCCAAACCGTAGTGCTAACATCGCTCTAGTTCTGTACGCAGACGGTGAGCGTCGTTACATCATTGCACCTAAAGGTGTTAACGCAGGCGACCAGATTCAATCTGGCGTAGATGCTGCAATCAAAGCAGGTAACACTCTGCCGATGCGCAACATCCCAGTAGGTTCTACTGTACACTGTGTTGAACTTAAGCCTGGTAAAGGTGCTCAACTAGCTCGTTCGGCTGGTGCTTATGCTCAAATCATCGCTCGCGATGGTGCATACGTAACTATCCGTCTACGTTCTGGTGAGATGCGCAAAGTTCTTTCTGAAGGTCGTGCAACGATCGGTGAAGTTGGTAACTCTGAGCATATGCTACGTGAACTTGGTAAAGCTGGTGCTTCACGCTGGCGCGGCGTACGTCCAACCGTACGTGGTGTAGTAATGAACCCGGTGGATCACCCACATGGTGGTGGTGAAGGCCGCACATCTGGTGGTCGTCACCCAGTTTCTCCTTGGGGCGTTCCTACTAAGGGCTTCAAGACTCGTAAGAACAAGCGCACTGACAAGTACATCGTACGTCGTCGCACTAAATAATTTATAAAGAGGAATCGCCATGCCACGTTCTCTCAAGAAAGGTCCTTTTATTGACCTACACTTGCTGAAGAAGGTAGAGAAAGCGGTGGAAAGCGGAGACAAAAAGCCTATTAAGACTTGGTCCCGTCGCTCAATGATCATCCCAACAATGATTGGTTTGACCATCGCTGTCCATAATGGTCGTCAGCACGTTCCAGTTTTCGTTACCGAAGAAATGATCGGTCACAAACTGGGCGAATTTGCACCAACTCGTACTTATCGCGGTCATGCTGCAGATAAGAAAGCTAAGAAGAAATAAGGAGTAGATGATGGAAGCTTTAGCTAAACATAACTTTGCTCGTATTTCTCCACAGAAAGCTCGCTTAGTTGCAGACCAAATTCGCGGTAAGTCGGTAGACCAAGCTCTAGAAATTCTAACTTTCAGCAACAAAAAAGCTGCTGTATTAGTTAAGAAGGTTCTTGAGTCAGCTATCGCTAACGCGGAACATAACGAAGGTGCAGATATCGACGATCTAAATGTCGCTAAAATCTTCGTAGATGAGGGCCCTATCATGAAGCGTATTATGCCTCGTGCTAAAGGTCGTGCGGATCGTATCTTGAAGCGTTCAAGCCACATCACTATTGTTGTAGCAGATCGCTAAAGACTAGGAGAGTAAGCAATGGGTCAGAAAGTACATCCTAATGGTATTCGTCTTGGCATCGTTAAGCCTTGGAATGCTACATGGTTTGCTAATACCAACGAATTCGCTGACAACCTAGACGGCGACTTCAAGGTACGTCAGTTCCTTACAAAGGAACTACAAAAAGCATCATTATCTCGTATCGTTATCGAGCGTCCAGCTAAGAGCATCCGTGTGACTATTCACACTGCTCGTCCTGGCGTTGTTATCGGTAAGAAAGGTGAAGACGTAGAGAAGCTACGCGCAGCTGTAGCTAAAATCGCAGGTGTACCAGCGCAAATTAACATCGCTGAAGTACGTAAGCCTGAGCTAGATGGTCAGCTTGTAGCTGATAGCATCGCGTCTCAACTAGAGCGTCGTGTTATGTTCCGTCGTGCAATGAAGCGTGCGGTACAAAATGCTATGCGTCTAGGCGCTAAAGGCATCAAAGTACAAGTAGGCGGCCGTCTTGGCGGTGCTGAAATCGCACGTTCTGAGTGGTACCGTGAAGGCCGTGTGCCTCTACACACTCTACGTGCAGACATTGATTACGCAACTTCTTCGGCTCACACTCAATACGGTGTGATCGGCATTAAAGTTTGGATCTTCAAAGGTGAGATTCTAGGCGGTATGCCAGCTGCTAACGCAGTAGAGCCAAAAGGCGATAAGCCTAAGAAGCAGCGTAAAGGCCGTAAGTAAGGAGTCGAACGATGCTACAACCAAAACGTACTAAGTTCCGCAAGGTTATGACTGGTCGTAACCGTGGTCTAGCTAAAGGTACTGAAGTAAGCTTCGGCGAATTCGGTCTTAAAGCTGTTGGCCGTGGTCGTCTGACTGCACGTCAAATCGAAGCGGCACGTCGTGCTATGACACGTCACATTAAGCGTCAAGGTCAAATCTGGATTCGTGTATTCCCAGACAAGCCAATTACTGAAAAGCCTCTTGAAGTTCGTCAAGGTAAAGGTAAAGGTTCAGTTGCGTACTGGGTTGCTCAAATCCAACCAGGCAAAGTTATGTACGAGATGAATGGCGTACCTGAAGAGTTGGCACGTGAAGCGTTCCGCCTAGCGGCACGTAAACTGCCTGTTAAAACTACTTTTGTAACTAAGCAGGTGATGTGATGAAAGCACAAGATCTACGCGAAAAGAACGTTGAAGAGCTTAATGCTGAGCTATTGAATTTGCTACGTGAACAGTTCAACTTGCGCATGCAAGCTGCAACTGGTCAACTTCAGCAAACTCATACTCTAAAAGCTGTACGCCGTGACATCGCACGTGTGAAAACTGT
The DNA here is from genome assembly GCF_041469785.1 of Vibrio sp. 10N.286.48.F5. Lineage (NCBI taxonomy): Bacteria > Pseudomonadati > Pseudomonadota > Gammaproteobacteria > Vibrionales > Vibrionaceae > Vibrio > Vibrio sp. 10N.286.48.F5. The sequence goes on from NZ_JBFRLG010000019.1 coordinate 5,133, forward strand.
TTTGACTGAAAAGGCAGGCGCATAATGAGCGAAACTAACCGCATCCAGCAAGGCCGTGTAGTAAGCGACAAGATGGACAAGTCTATCGTTGTTGCTATTGAACGCACTGTAAAACACCCAATTTACGGTAAGTTCATCAAACGCACGACTAAAGTACACGCACACGACGAAGACAACACTTGTGGCCTAGGCGACAAAGTTGAAATCGCTGAGTGTCGTCCTCTGTCTAAGACTAAGTCTTGGACATTGGTTAAAGTTCTAGAAAAAGCGAAGATTTAATCTTTGTAATTCTATAACTTATAAGCGGCTCCAAATTATTTTTTGGAGCCGCTTGTTTTTTGTCTACCCAATTTAAAAAAAGGGTGGTACAATTCGCGTCCCTTTTAAAGAGGCAGCCCGACCCGAGAGGGTCTAGTTTTAATATTTAGCGGAGCACTAACAATGATCCAGATGCAAAGTACACTTGACGCAGCAGATAACTCTGGCGCGCGCAAGGTAATGTGTATTAAGGTTCTGGGTGGCTCTCACCGCCGTTATGCACATATCGGTGACGTCATCAAGGTTACAGTGAAGGAAGCGATTCCTCGCGGTAAAGTAAAGAAAGGTGATGTTCTGAAGGCGGTAGTAGTGCGCACCCGTAAAGGCGTTCGTCGCCCAGACGGTTCTGTCATTCGCTTCGACAGTAATGCTTGTGTATTGTTAAATGACACTACTGAGCAACCAGTCGGCACACGTATCTTTGGTCCTGTGACTCGTGAACTTCGTAACGCGAAATTCATGAAGATTGTATCACTAGCACCTGAAGTTCTGTAAGGAGCGGCAATATGGCAGCTAAAATCCGTCGTAATGACGAAGTAATCATTCTTGCTGGTAAAGATAAAGGCAAGAAAGGTAAAGTAACTAAGGTTCTGACAACTGGTAAAGTTATCGTTGAAGGCATCAACCTTGTTAAGAAACACCAAAAGCCGGTTCCGGCTCTAGGTCAACAAGGTGGCATCGTTGAACAAGAAGCAGCTATTGATGCTTCTAACGTTGCTGTTTTTAACGCGGCTACTGGTAAAGCAGACCGTATCGGTTTCCGTATCGAAGATGGCAAGAAAGTTCGTTTCTTCAAATCTAACGGCGAAACTGTTTCTAACTAATTAGAAGTAATTTGGAGTTCTACTATGGCGAAACTGCATGATTACTACAAGTCGTCTGTAGTCGCTGAGCTTACCAAAGAGTTCAGCTACACAAGCGTCATGCAAGTCCCTAGGATTGAGAAAATCACCCTAAATATGGGCGTTGGTGAAGCAATCAACGATAAGAAACTGCTAGAAAACGCAGCAGCTGATATGGCAACGATCTCTGGTCAAAAGCCACTTATCACTAAAGCGCGTAAATCTGTAGCTGGTTTCAAAATTCGTGAAGGCTACCCAATTGGTTGTAAAGTAACCTTGCGTGGTGAGCGCATGTGGGAATTTTTAGAGCGTTTAATCTCTATCGCACTTCCACGTGTACGTGATTTCCGTGGTGTTAGCGCTAAGTCTTTTGACGGTCGCGGTAACTACAGCATGGGCGTTCGCGAGCAAATCATCTTTCCGGAAATCGACTACGATAAAGTCGATCGTGTCCGCGGTCTTGATATCACTATCACGACTTCTGCGGGTTCCGATGAGGAAGGCCGAGCTCTGCTGGCTGCCTTTAACTTCCCATTCCGTAAGTAAGGGTAGGGTTACTGTTATGGCTAAACAATCAATGAAAGCACGTGAAGCTAAACGTGCAAAACTAGTAGCTAAGTTCGCTGAAAAGCGTTCTGCGCTAAAAGTTATCATTAGCGATGTAAACGCATCTGAAGAAGATCGTTGGAATGCGGTTCTTAAACTGCAATCTCTTCCACGTGATTCAAGTGCATCACGTCAGCGCAACCGTTGCAACCAAACTGGTCGTCCACACGGTTACCTACGTAAATTCGGTCTAAGCCGCATTAAGGTTCGTGAAGCTTGCATGAAAGGCGAGATTCCGGGTCTTCGTAAGGCTAGCTGGTAATTGCCACTTAATCATTTGGAGTAAATCTTATGAGCATGCAAGATCCGATTTCGGATATGCTGACCCGAGTTCGTAACGGTCAGGCAGCAAACAAAGTTGCTGTAAAAATGCCTTCTTCAAAGCTTAAAGTTGCAATTGCTGCATTACTTAAAGCTGAAGGTTACATCGTAGACTTCGCTGTTAACAGCGAAGCAAAACCTGAGCTAGAAGTTACTCTTAAGTACTTCCAAGCTAAACCTGTAATCGAGCAAATCAAGCGTGTATCACGTCCTGGTCTAAGAGTTTATAAAAATAAAGACTCTTTACCTACAGTGATGGGTGGTCTTGGTATTGCAGTTGTTTCTACTTCCAAGGGTCTGATGTCTGACCGTGCTGCTCGTAAAGCAGGTCTTGGCGGTGAAATCATCTGTTACGTAGCTTAAGGAGTAGATTATGTCTCGTGTTGCTAAAGCACCTGTCGCTATTCCAGCTGGCGTAGAGGTGAAACTAAACGGCCAAGAAGTTACTGTAAAAGGTAGCAAAGGTGAGCTTACTCGCGTTCTTAACAGCGCCGTAGTTATTGCACAGGAAGAAACCAACCTAACTTTCGGTCCGAAAGAAGGTGTTACTAACGCATGGGCACAAGCTGGTACAGCTCGCGCTCTAGTTAATAACATGGTTGTGGGTGTTACTGAGGGCTTCACTAAGAAGCTAACTCTTAAGGGTGTTGGTTACCGTGCTGCTATGAAAGGCAACTCTGTAGCTCTAACTCTTGGTTTTTCTCACCCAGTAGAGCACGCTCTACCTGAAGGTATTAAAGCTGAGTGCCCTAGCCAAACTGAGATCATCATTACTGGTTGCGATAAGCAAGTAGTAGGTCAAGTTGCGGCTGACATTCGTTCTTACCGTGCTCCTGAGCCTTACAAAGGCAAAGGTGTTCGTTACGCAGATGAAAATGTGCGTACTAAAGAAGCTAAGAAGAAGTAAGGTATCACTATGGATAAGAAAGCATCTCGCATCCGTCGTGCTACACGTGCACGTCGTAAGATTGCAGAACTTGGTGCAACTCGCCTGGTAGTACACCGTACTCCTCGCCATGTTTACGCACAAGTTATCGCGGCAAACGGCTCTGAGGTTATCGCAGCTGCTTCTACTGTAGAAAAAGCGATCCGTGAGCAAGTTAAGAACACTGGTAACGTTGATGCAGCTAAAGCAGTTGGTAAAGCTGTTGCTGAGCGCGCTCTTGAAAAAGGCGTAGCTTCAGTTGCATTTGATCGTTCTGGTTTCCAATACCACGGTCGAGTAGCGGCGCTAGCAGAATCTGCTCGCGAAGCTGGTCTGAAATTCTAAGGTAGGGTTGGAAGATGGCTAAAGAACAACAACAAGCTAATGATTTGCAAGAAAAGCTGATCGCAGTTAACCGTGTATCTAAGACGGTTAAAGGTGGTCGAATCATGAGCTTTACTGCACTAACAGTAGTTGGTGACGGTAACGGTCGCGTAGGTTTCGGTTACGGCAAAGCTCGTGAAGTACCTGCTGCGATTCAAAAAGCAATGGAAAAAGCGCGCCGTAACATGGTTACAGTATCGCTTAACGAAGGCACTCTTCACCACCCGGTGAAAGGTCGTCATTCGGGCTCTAAAGTTTACATGCAGCCAGCTGCAGAAGGTACAGGTGTTATTGCCGGCGGTGCAATGCGTGCTGTACTTGAAGTTGCGGGCGTACATAACGTACTTTCTAAAGCATACGGTTCAACGAACCCGATCAACATCGTTCGTGCAACGATTGGTGCTCTAGTAGACGTTAAGTCACCAGAAATGGTTGCTGCTAAACGTGGTCTAACTGTTGAATCTATTTCGGAGTAAGCACACGATGGCAACTATTAAAGTAACTCAAACTAAAAGCTCAATTGGTCGCCTACCTAAGCACAAAGCGTGTCTTAAAGGTCTAGGTCTTCGTCGCATCAACCATACAGTAGAACTTGAAGATACACCGTGCGTACGCGGTATGATCAACAAGGTTTACTACATGGTTAAGATTGAGGAGTAATCAGAATGCGTTTGAATACTCTATCACCGGCTGCTGGCTCTAAACCTTCTAAGAAGCGTGTAGGTCGTGGTATCGGTTCTGGCCTTGGTAAAACAGGTGGCCGCGGTCACAAAGGTCAAAAGTCACGTTCTGGCGGCTCTGTTCGTCCAGGTTTTGAAGGCGGTCAAATGCCTCTAAAACAACGTCTACCTAAATTCGGTTTCACTTCTCGTAAGAGCCTAGTGTCTGCTGAAGTTCGTCTAGCTGAGCTAGCGAAAGTAACAGGTGACGTAGTTGATCTTAACAGCCTTAAAGCTGCTAACGTTATCACTAAGAACATCGAGTTTGTTAAGATCGTTCTTTCTGGTGACCTAAGCAAAGCTGTGACTGTTAAAGGTCTACGCGTGACTAAAGGCGCTAAAGCTGCAATCGAAGCTGCAGGCGGTAAAATCGAGGAATAATCTCGAGGAACGAGGTACAGATGGCTAAGAAACCAGGACAAGATTTTCGTAGTGCTCAGAGCGGCTTAAGTGAACTAAAGTCGCGCTTATTATTCGTAATTGGTGCACTTTTAGTATTCCGAGCCGGCTCTTTTGTGCCGATCCCTGGTATTGACGCAGCTGTACTTGCCGATTTGTTCGATCAGCAAAAAGGTACCATCGTAGAAATGTTTAACATGTTCTCCGGTGGTGCTCTTGAGCGTGCATCTATATTAGCATTGGGTATCATGCCGTACATTTCGGCATCGATCGTAGTCCAATTGCTAACTGTAGTTCATCCAGCGTTAGCGGAACTCAAGAAAGAGGGTGAAGCAGGCCGTCGTAAGATAAGCCAATATACACGCTACGGCACGCTTGTACTTGCAACATTCCAAGCTATTGGTATCGCAACAGGCTTACCAAACATGGTCGACAATCTGGTTGTTATCAACCAAACCATGTTTACGCTTATTGCTACCGTGAGTTTAGTAACTGGTACCATGTTCTTAATGTGGTTAGGTGAACAAATCACTGAGCGAGGAATCGGTAATGGTATTTCCATTCTGATTTTTGCAGGTATTGTTGCTGGATTGCCTTCTGCAATCGGTCAAACAATCGAGCAAGCGCGTCAAGGTGAATTGCATGTGCTTCTTCTGCTGTTGATTGCTGTATTGTCTTTTGCTGTTATTTACTTCGTAGTTTTCATGGAACGTGGTCAACGTCGTATCGTCGTTAACTATGCGAAACGTCAACAAGGTCGTAAAGTTTTTGCAGCACAAAGCTCTCACTTGCCTCTTAAGATTAATATGGCAGGTGTTATTCCAGCGATTTTCGCATCAAGTATTATTTTGTTCCCAGGAACATTAGCGCAGTGGTTTGGTCAAAATGGTGAAAGCAGCGCGTTCGGTTGGTTAACTGACGTGTCATTAGCTCTTAGCCCAGGTCAACCTTTGTATGTAATGCTTTATGCAGCAGCTATAATCTTCTTCTGTTTCTTCTATACAGCGTTGGTGTTTAACCCACGTGAAACAGCTGATAACTTGAAGAAGTCTGGTGCATTCGTACCCGGTATCCGCCCAGGTGAGCAGACAGCGAAATATATCGATAAAGTGATGACTAGACTAACCCTTGCGGGCGCTCTATACATTACTTTTATATGTCTGATTCCTGAGTTCATGATGGTCGCGTGGAACGTTCGTTTCTACTTTGGCGGCACATCACTACTAATCGTAGTGGTAGTTATCATGGATTTCATGGCACAGGTACAGACTCATCTGATGTCACAACAGTATGATTCTGTGTTAAAGAAAGCGAATCTGAAGGGTTACGGCCGTTAATTCGGTGGTAACAATTTCGATTCCATTTACGGAGTTTAGCAATGAAAGTTCGTGCTTCCGTTAAAAAAATCTGCCGTAACTGTAAAGTTATCAAGCGTAACGGTGTCGTTCGCGTGATTTGCAGTGAGCCAAAGCATAAGCAACGCCAAGGCTAATTAGCAGAAATTTTTACTTGAAATACAAGGTAGAGTCGAGTATATTCCTCGGCCTACCTTTTGCGTGCAAAAGAAGTAGTATGCCGCAGCGTATCCATAACGGGCTTTGCTGCGGATAATTCTTTTATGAACCCCTTAGGAGTGAATAATGGCCCGTATAGCCGGCATTAACATTCCTGATCATAAGCATTCTGTAATTGCACTTACTGCAATCTACGGTATCGGTAAAACTCGCTCTCAAGCTATTCTAGCTGAAGTGGGTATTGCTGAAGATGCTAAGATCAGTGAACTAACTGAAGAGCAGATCGATCAACTGCGTGATGGTGTAGCTAAGTACACTGTAGAAGGTGATCTACGTCGTGAAGTATCGATGAACATCAAGCGTCTTATGGACCTTGGCTGTTACCGCGGTCTTCGTCATCGTCGCAGTCTACCACTACGTGGACAGCGTACTAAAACCAACGCTCGCACCCGTAAGGGTCCGCGCAAGCCGATCAAGAAATAGTCGGATAAGGTAGAGTACAATGGCAAAACAACCAACTCGCGCGCGTAAGCGCGTACGCAAGCAAGTAGCTGATGGCGTAGCGCACATTCATGCTTCTTTCAACAACACAATCGTAACTATCACTGACCGTCAAGGCAACGCTCTTGCATGGGCTACAGCAGGTGGTTCAGGTTTCCGTGGTTCTCGTAAATCTACTCCGTTCGCAGCACAAGTTGCAGCTGAGCGTTGTGGTGAAATGGCTAAAGAATATGGCCTAAAGAACTTGGAAGTTATGGTTAAGGGTCCAGGTCCAGGTCGCGAATCTACTGTTCGTGCACTGAACGCTGCTGGTTTCCGTATCACTAACATTGTTGATGCGACACCAATCCCTCATAACGGTTGTCGTCCACCTAAGAAACGTCGCGTTTAAGTTTCGTTTCTAGGAATATTGGAGAAAGATCATGGCAAGATATTTGGGTCCTAAGCTTAAGCTTAGCCGTCGCGAAGGTACTGACTTATTCCTTAAGTCTGGTGTCCGTGCGATCGATACCAAGTGTAAAATTGATAACGCACCAGGTGTACACGGCGCTCGTCGCGGTCGTCTATCTGAGTATGGCGTTCAGCTTCGTGAGAAGCAAAAAGTTCGTCGTATTTACGGCGTTCTAGAAAAACAATTCCGCAACTACTACAAAGAAGCTGCACGTCTTAAAGGCAACACAGGTGCAAACCTGCTTCAGCTTCTTGAAGGTCGTCTTGATAACGTAGTTTACCGTATGGGCTTTGGCGCTACTCGTGCTGAATCTCGTCAACTAGTTAGCCACAAGTCTATTCTAGTTAACGGTAAAGTTGTAAACGTTCCTTCTTTCAAAGTAGCGGCAAACGACGTTGTTTCTATCCGCGAGAAAGCTAAACAGCAATCTCGTATTAAAGCGGCTCTAGAAGTTGCTGAACAACGTGAAAAGCCAACTTGGATTGAAGTAGATGCTGGCAAAATGGAAGGTACATTCAAGCGTATGCCTGAGCGTTCTGACCTATCAGCTGACATCAATGAACACTTGATCGTCGAACTTTACTCTAAGTAAGGTTAAAAAAAGAGAGGACACAATGCAGGGTTCTGTAACAGAATTTCTTAAGCCGCGTCTTGTTGACATTGAACAGATCAATACGACACACGCGAAAGTAACTCTTGAGCCATTAGAGCGCGGTTTCGGCCACACTCTAGGTAATGCTCTTCGCCGCATTCTTCTATCTTCTATGCCGGGTTGTGCCGTAACAGAAGTTGAAATTGAAGGTGTGCTACACGAATACAGCACTAAAGAAGGCGTTCAGGAAGATATCCTGGAAATCCTTCTAAACCTTAAAGGTTTGGCTGTACGCGTTGCTGAAGGCAAAGATGAAGTGTTTATTACACTGAACAAATCAGGCTCAGGCCCTGTTGTTGCAGGTGACATCACCCACGATGGTGATGTAGAGATCGCTAACCCTGAGCACGTAATTTGTCACCTAACGGATGACAACGCTGAGATCGCTATGCGTATCAAAGTAGAACGTGGTCGTGGTTACGTTCCAGCTTCAGCTCGTATCCATACTGAAGAAGATGAGCGTCCTATCGGTCGTCTACTAGTTGACGCTACTTACAGCCCGGTTGATAAAATCGCTTACGCTGTAGAAGCGGCACGCGTAGAACAACGTACTGATTTAGACAAGCTTGTTATCGATATGGAAACGAACGGTACTCTAGAACCTGAGGAAGCAATCCGTCGTGCAGCTACTATTTTAGCTGAACAATTGGATGCGTTCGTAGATCTTCGTGATGTACGTGTACCTGAGGAGAAGGAAGAGAAGCCAGAATTCGATCCTATCCTACTACGTCCTGTAGACGATCTTGAACTAACAGTTCGCTCTGCTAACTGTTTGAAAGCAGAAGCGATTCACTACATCGGTGATCTTGTACAGCGCACTGAGGTTGAGCTACTTAAAACGCCAAACCTTGGTAAGAAATCTCTTACAGAGATTAAAGATGTGCTTGCTTCACGTGGTCTTTCTCTAGGCATGCGTCTAGAAAACTGGCCACCAGCGTCAATCGCTGAAGATTAATCGAAAAGTTAGAAGGATTAGGTCATGCGCCATCGTAAAAGTGGTCGTCAACTCAACCGCAACAGCAGTCATCGCAAAGCGATGTTCAGCAACATGGCTAGCTCTCTTGTTCGTCACGAAGTTATTAAAACTACCGTGCCTAAAGCAAAAGAACTACGTCGCGTAATTGAGCCATTGATTACCCTAGCTAAGACAGACAGTGTTGCTAACCGTCGTCTTGCATTTGCTCGCACTCGTGATAACGAAGTTGTGGCAAAACTATTTAATGAACTAGGCCCGCGTTTCGCGGCTCGCCAAGGTGGTTACACTCGCATTCTTAAATGTGGTTTCCGTACTGGTGATAAAGCTCCAATGGCTTACATTGAGCTTGTAGACCGCCCAGCTGCTGAAGAAGCTGCTGAGTAATCTATACTAGATTCTTAATACAAAAGCCGAGCATTAGCTCGGCTTTTTTGTGTCTGTAGAACAAGGAAAAGATAATAGAAATTGCACCATGATGTTTGGCACTTTTTGCTTGTCTTATCTGCTCCAATTTTCAAAAATGTCTCGTATCTCGTATCTCGTATCTCGTATCTCGTATCTCGTATCTCGTATCTCGTATCTCAAATATCTTTTCTTCCACGCACAAAAAAGAGCACCGAAGTGCCCTTATTAGATTTTAAGCTAGCTATTAATAACTAACGATTATTGCCATATAGCTGAAAGTGAATCCATCAGGCCGCTCGTTGCACCTTGTGACTGCAGTGCTTGAAGAATGATGGGTGCAAATGTCGTAACCATTGATGGATCCATGCCTAATCCAGAAAACGCACTTTCAACGGCACCTTGTGAGCTTAGTAGCGATGATAGCCCCGTAGATTCAAGGCTCGACATGCCTGGAATAAGTGTCGCGAGTTCTTTGTTGTCGGCTGTGCCAAGTGAGTTTTGTGCAAGGGCCAACATTGAACCAATACCGCCAACTGCTTGGTCGCTGGTAACAGAAGCTTGGTCAGCTACCGTATCCACAAGTGGTGTTGTTTCGTTCTGCTGAGACCACATATTCACTGCTGCCATTAATGCAGTTTGTGATAGTTGGGAATAGTTGGTATCTGATGATGAACTGGTTTGTTCAGAGTCGCTAGTGCTAGCGCAAGAGACAACAGCAAGGCTGCTTAAAACTGTGATGAGTACTTTCTTCATTATTCGTCCTTAAGTAATAAAGTAATTTACTCTTTCACTATAAACGAAAAACGGCGATGTAGTCACATCGCCGTTGGATTATTTCAATTTTATTTGCCAATAGTATTTTGTTTTACTAAAGGTTTTTATAAAAATTAAAGAATAGCTAGAAGTTCTACTTCAAATACTAGAGCAGCAAATGGTGGGATTGCAGCACCTGCGCCACGCTCACCGTATGCTAGATCTTGAGGGATGTATAGCTTCCACTTAGAGCCAACAGGCATCATTTGTAGAGCTTGTACCCAACCTTGAATTACGCCAGTTACTGGGAATTCAGCAGGTTGACCGCGAGATACAGAGCTGTCGAAAACAGTACCGTCAGTTAGTTCGCCGTGGTAGTGAACACGTACTTGCTTGTCTGCAGTAGGGATTTCGCCAGTACCTTCAGTTAGTACTTCGTACTGAAGACCAGACTCAAGAACTGTTACTTCTGAACGAAGAGCGTTGTCAGCTAGGAAAGCTTCGCCGTCAGCAGCAGCAGCTTTAGCTAGTTCTTGACGTGCAGCTTCACCACGAGTGTGTAGCTCTTGTAGTGCGTTGTTGATTTCGTCAACTTCGATAGCTGGCATGTCGCCAACTAGAGCTGTTGCGATACCAGCAGCGATTGCGTCAACGTTTAGGCCTTCAAGACCAGAACCAGCAAGTTGTTGGCCCATTTGTAGACCGATACCGTAGCTAGCTTTTTGCTCTACAGTTTCAAATTTTACTTCAGACATGAAAAGTCACTCTTTTTGTCAGTACGAAAAGGGTAAGAATACCAGTATTAGCAGCGTGAAGAAACGGCTAGTCCCTGATCACTTGCGCTTTACCGTGCCCAAATCACAGCCATGTCAATTTTCTCGCTTTGGGCCTTGTTGTGACGGAAAGATCTATACTGTTGGTACTTTGGTTTTTATACTGTAGTTATTCAATGTATAGGACGCAGTGGTATGAATCGTCGTCAAAAGAAAAAACAGAAAGTTGACCACTTAGCAGAATTCAAGGATCGACTGAATAAGGTCAAAGAGAAATTGAGTTCGATCGATGTGAAGAAAATGAAAACCTCGACAGCGCAAACTTGGGGTTCATTGCCGAAGTTACACCAAAGACTGTTGATGGTGATTTCTCCGATCGTACTGATATTACTTTTTGTGCCGCTACCAGAACCTAAAGTAGACACAGCTCCAACAACATCGCGCGTTGAGCTTGAAATAAACACCGTCGGCTTAAGCGAACAGCAAAATGCCAAGAACGGCTCATTAGAACCGAGTAACAAAAATTGGCAGGAGTACCTTGTTAAGCAAGGGGATACGTTAGCGCAGGTTTTTCGAAACAACGATTTGCCATTGTCTGACTTGAATGCGTTAGTGCGAATTGAAGGTGCAGATAAGCCGCTCAGTCAGATTCGTAAAGGCCAGGTGGTTCGTTTCAAACTTGCTGAAACTGGGCAGTTGGACATTCTTCAGCTAGAGAAAGGCGACACTTCGGTGATGTTCTTCCGCTTATCCGATGGTGGCTTTGGTCGCAGTAAGTAGATGAATAGTGAGCCTGAGTTAAAGCGCTTCACCAGACACAGATAAACGATAGAAAAGAGCTAAGCATTAGCTCTTTTTTTTGGTCGCTTGAAAGGGGCGAGTGGCAAGATGATAAGCATGATTCCGATAAAGGTTAATGTATCCGGAATCTCATCGAACCATATTGCACCTATTAGCGCGACAAACACCAATCCTGAATACTCAGCCAAGGCAATTTGGCTAGAGTGTGCTTTTTGATAGGCAGCAACCGCAAGGCCGTTGTAACTTAAGATTAGCGTCGCACTCAGGGCTATGTATCCCAAATGCTCCACAGACACCGGCTGCCAGTATAAGAAGCACAGTACTAATGAGGCTGGAATAGAGAATAAGGTTGTCCACCACAGCGTAGTGACCACCGTTTGCTCACTAGGAAGCTTTCTTACGAGTACATTAAATAGTGCTAGGGTGAGTGCTGTCCCCAAAGCAAACAGTGCCGCCCAATGAAATTGTGATGGCCTCAAGACAATCAATGCACCAATAAAACCTATGGTTGTGCCGATCACCTTGCCGAGTGCCGGTTGCTCTTTCAATAGCAACATTGAGAGCGGCAACATCAGTAAAGGCGCGACATAAAATACTGCGTTGGCGGTTGCCAAAGACAAGTGAGTGATCGCGACCACCATGCACCCACTGCCGATCAGAATTAACTGACCTCGAATGAAGGTTACCTTAGCCTGCTGTAAGCGCCGTTGTTCTTTTTTCTGCTGTAGCCACAAAGGGGTGATGATGAGCAGAGATATCAACTGTCGGAAAAAAATATACTGTAAGGGCGGTACTTCGCCATTTAACAGCTTTACCGCTACGTCGGAAAGCGAGGCAAACAAGTTACCTGCAACCAACAATAGAATACCGGCAGTGATATTCGTCATTATTTTTCTAATCTCATGTCTATATGAGGAATGTCATCTTCGAGGTACATATCCGAGATGGTGTTGAAGCCGTGGCTCGCATAGAAGTTTTCTAGGTGTTGCTGCGCGCCAATATCAATGGCCGTATTTGGCCAAAGAGCCTCGCAGCGTGTTAATGCTTCTTTTATTAATTGATGCCCCAAGCCATCACCTCTTGCTGATTGCTTGGTTGCGACTCGGCCGATGCTGGTGTTGTCGTAAGAGGTACTTGGTGGTAATAAACGTGCACACGCAACCAACTCATCATCAGAATAACCAAGCAGGTGCTCAACACCTGCGAGTGTATCTTTACCGTCCAGCTCTGGATAAGGACAAGTTTGCTCAACCACAAATACATCGACTCTTAATTTAAGTAGTTGATAAAGCTGTTGTGTTGAGAGTTCAGAAAAAGGAATTGAGTGCCAAGTGATCATGTTTACATCCAGAGATTATCGATGCCCTGAATGTACTATGCGTGATGATTGTTGGCATTAACTATTGTTAATTCGACCTTTAATTCTGCTCAGGCTGATTGCGGTTATTCCTAGGTAGGCTGCAATTTGATTGTCGTTCAAGCGCTGCTCAAGGTCGGGATAGTGCTCGCAGAACAGCTGATAGCGTTGCTCTGGTGTATAGAGCAGCATGAAGCGTTCTTTGTTTTCCTTATGCATCAGTTGTGTTTCTAACAGCTTTAAATACAAAGGATTATTTGATGCACGCCACTCGATAACCGCATTCATTGGCAGCTCTAACATGGTGATGGGTGTCAGCGTTTCTAATAGGTAAGGAGAGGCTTGGTTCTTTATCAGACTCTCAAAGCCGATGATCCAATCTTGTTCCCAATAGAACTCTTTGCTGTATTGCTTACCATCATCAGTGAGGTAGCAGGCATGGCACAAGCCTTCAAGTACAAAGTAGATTGAACTCGCCATCTCACCTTGATTGATCAAGATGTGTCTGGTTGGCAGCTCAAGTGGCTTGGCGACAGCGAGTAGAGATTCAATCTGGCTTTCAGAGAAGTCGAAGCTTTGCAGTTGTTCGATAAAAGAGGTGTGCATGAAAATAACCTATCCCAAATAAGTGCTGAAATCATCGCACTTATTTGGAGAGAGGTACAGAGCAGGATAAATCAGAGGCGTGCGTGTTGCTCTAGGTAATCTTGAGCAAGTTCTCTGCCCATGTATTTACCTAAGGTCTTCAATGGAACCTTCTTAAGGTTCACCACAATCAAGCCATCCAAGGCATCATTAAACGATGGGTCGACATTAAAACACACCAGTTTACCGTTCATCCCTAGATATTGGCGCAGCAGTACCGGCAGGCCTTTACCTTGCTCCATGCGTGCTAACACTTTAGAGAGCAGAGGCACACTCGCCAGTGAAGAGAGCAGGTGATTTTGCCAGAACACATGACTGCTGGTATTGAGTGGTGACGAAGGTGAAACCAAATTCGCCTTTTCCTCATCATAATGGTGGATTGATAACGTGGTCGCGATCAACAGACGCGCATTGTGGCTGTAATCATTGCTGATACTGACTGGGCCGAACAGATGGGTATATTGAGGGTGACGAGACACAAAGGTCGCAATGCCTTTCCACAATAGTAACAGTGAGTTCAGGCTCTTTTGGTAAGGTTTACTTACTACCGATCGCCCAAGCTCAATGCTGTTTTCTAGAGTATCAATGAATTCTTGGTTGTAGTTAAACAGGCTACGAGAGTAGAGCTGATCAAGCCCGTGCTCAGCGATGAGTTTGTCGACCATACCGAGTCGATACGCGCCAACCAGTTCTGCCTTGGTTTTATTCCACACAAACAGTTGATGGTAGTAAAGGTCATACTCATCTAAATCACAGGCCAGCCCGCTGCCTTCTCCGACTTCTCTAAAGCTTTCTTCTCTTACTCGACCAATCTCGCGCATTAAGTTAGGAATGGATTGGCTTGGTGTGCAGTAGACCTCAAAGTTCCCTTGCTCGAGCAGTTTCATCTCTTCAGGGAGTGAGTCTATCTCTATTGATAAGACTTCTGGTGGAATAGGCGCTATCACTTGGGTATCGAAAGAGGGCGCGTGGATTGGCGTGTTCGGACTATCTTGTTGACTCATTAGATAGGTATTAAGTCGTAGGTAGTTGACGATATCCATCTCTTTTTCAAACGATTTTATCTCTGAATACGGAATCGATGAGCCAATCGAGATAGAGATAGTTGTCGCTTGTTTATTAAGAAGTTCACGCCCGAGTAGAGCGGTTCTCAACAGTGGATGAACACGACCCGCTTGATAGAAAAGCTCACTGTTCTTGCCATTGATAAAGATAGGTACCGTGGTGGCTTGGTGACGTTTGACGAATTTCGCTACCGACTTGCTCCACTCGATGTCTGTCAGTGTTTTTGCCCCTTTACGGTAGCTTGATACTTCACCTGCTGGGAATACAATCAATAGTCCACCATCAGCCAAATGACGATTGGCATCTCGAATCGCTTTGGCATTGGTGCGTTTCGATTCTTTACTGTTAAAGACATCGACACCGATGAAAAGATCATCCAGTTCAGGCAGGCGCTTAAGTAACTCATTGGCCAGCACCTTCACATCCTTTCTTACTGATCCTACGAGATCGGCAAGGATCACGCCTTCGATGGCGCCAAGCGGGTGGTTCGCCACAATCACGACAGGCCCTTCTTCCGGGATGTTTTCCGTGCTTCCCGATGCAACCGAGTAGTCGATATTGAGCGCCGACAGAGTGTAATTCATGAATTCGAAGCTAGATAACTCGTTTTTACGATCTTGGTAGAGTCGGTCTAGCTTAGATAGCCCAGTTGCCCACTCGACAACAGACTCACCTAAACCAAAAGGCGTGTAACGTGGTAAACGAAAAGGACTATCAATCATAATGAAATTACCTTACTTAATCAGTTGCGGCCAAACTTTATCGGCTTGTTGAATATGCTGTGCTTGGTCTTGTTCCCAGCGCTGCTTAATCTCTTGGTCGTAGTTGAGGTAAAGCTTGTTATCAACAATCGTCCATTGATGTGGGTCACTCGGTGCAAAGTCGCTCTTCGCTGATACTGCCCAAGCGCAATAGCCACCATATTGAGGGGCATATTTTTCAGGATTATTAACAAATAAAGTCAGATTCTTTTCAGAAGAGAAATACCAATCCGCCCCTTTGTACTCAGTGCTGAATTTTTTACTGCCTTCAATGGGCTTACCGGAAGTGAAATATGCGACGGTATCGTAGCCATCGAGCGCCTTACTGCTAAAGAAACCAGTGTAGATTTCATCGGCGGCAAATACGTACGGGCTAACAAGTAGCAGAACCATGGTGAATAGTTTTCTCATGATGGACTCCATCTATAGATTGATTGCGGGTGATAAATCAAAGGTAAAGCGCTGCTGATTTATCTGACATGGTTTAATGGGTTCGCATGGTGAGCCGGGTGCATAAAACATAGAGGCTTGACCATGCAGGTTACGTAAGTGTGTAAAGCTCACGGTATGTGCGTCTTCGCGATGCATACAGGTCGCTAAATGAGGTTGCTCATTGTGATGGTGAGAGTGGAACATCAGTAAGTTCTGTTGATTCTTACCTGCCGCCATGAGCTGATCATATTTTGCTTGTCGGTAGGCTTGCACTCGCTCTAAATCAACACCGGATGAGAAGAGTGGAGAATCAGTGTCGACTATTTTCTGTTGAATACCATCCCACATGTAGGCGATAACCAGACCATTGTGTTGGGTTAGATTGGGCGCGAAAGCTAGCAAGGTAAATGGGGCAAAAGAGTGTAGGTCTAGCTTGTGAAACGCTTCAGATAGCTGACTGATATTACGACTCGATGATAGGTTTTTAAGTAGCAAACCGCGGCTTACTAAAGGACCAACGGGCACTGTGCCTTGATAGTTATTGAGTAGGCATAGCGAAAGCCCGAACTCATTAATACTTATCCAGCTACCGCCGCCAGTTGGGTCGAGTGGCATAATGATATCGACACCGTTGACTCGATATTGTCTGGGTGGCATTGCCAGTGCTCGCGTCTTTTGTTCATCACGATTAAAAAAGACCTGATAACCATTCTCTTCAAGCAGCCAAGATACTGAACACATGATTATTGCTCCCTCAGATAGCTGTTGGTGGTTGGGGCATAACCAAAGGTGTTGCAGGTCTCGACGTCTAGGAAGGTGGTGATCACCTTGATCATCGCGTAATGATGATTGGCATGCAGTGCGGCAAAGGTGACCTCTCTTTCGAGCGTTGAAGGCAGGCTTGCGAACACTTGAGCATCCATCGAAACCTCGGTTTGGATCATGATAGGCGCTTCGAGATCTCGACGGTCTAATCGTTCAAGCCAGTTGATCACATAGTGGATCTCTTTGACTGCAATAGAGCGGTCGTATTCGACAGGATGACCACGACGACGAGTGTTGTAATCAACGGCCTCATCCTCTTTTAAAATCAAGGCGTGAAAAAGATCCAGTGTGTGACGAGTATGTTCACCGATAGAGCTTGTAACGTGTGGCTTTGCTCGTGTCAGGTAATCGCTGTCAGAAATCGCTAACAAAAACTCTAGACCCTGATTCAATATCTCTACCGCTCCCTTGATGCTAGGAGAGAAAGAAGTAAGGGCGCTCGGCTGGGCTATGGGGTTCATTCATGATCCTCGTGAAAAGTTAGTCGGTAGTCGGATATTGTTGAACAAGACGTCGCTCTTCTTGCCACGCCGCAAATAAGCTCTTGAAAGAAGGGGATTGGTGGCCTCGTTGTTTTTGCTGAGCGCCAATATCAAAAAGAATGCGATATTGCAGAAGTAGCGTGGAAAATATCTCTCGCAATGGGGTGTTGCGATCCCAGATATGTCCAGCCTCACTGCTTGCGCCATTGACCTCAAGAATCGTGAAATCCTCGCCGTTCATTAGGCTGTGCATGTCCTTAAACTTGACGTCGAGTCGACCAAAGTGAAAGCCATCGAAGTCGTCGAATATCTCGTCTAAGCGTTCGGTTAAAGCCTGAGTGATGTATTGATTGCCATCGCGGAAGATACAGCCACGGCTATGGCTGCCTGCAAACGCGAGTTGGAACTCTTCGCCCTCTGCGAGCACTTGATCCAATTTATCTTCATGTCTCGGTAGATACAGGTGACTAAGCTGCCCAGCGCGCGGGCTATTTTCAATTAACTGTTTGAGTGTCGACTTGCCATCACCCATCACCATTGGTGCGTATTTGAGTGTGATCGAGATGATCTCGCCTTGCTTTTTGTTTGGGTAACGAACATAGAAAACACCCGCTTCGGCTTGATAAGGCGCCTTTTTCTGCAGTAGAAAGCGAGCATTATTTGGGAAAGATTCAACATACTGCTCAAGTTGATCTTGTGTGTTGATCAGCTTAACTCCGACACCTCGACAGCCAAGATCCGGCTTAGCCACAATCGGGAAATCAAGATCCGTTTGTATGAGTGCGCTGCGTGCGTCTTCGGCTTGTTTTTTACTGCTGAGATCCGTTTTGGTTAGGGTGATAAACGGTGAGATCCAACGCTGACTTGAAGATCCGGCAAGGCTTAATATCTCGTGTTTTGATTCGCCGACCATGCCACTGAGTTTGATGCTCGGATTGGCGATGAGCGGCAGCGCCCAGTCAAAGTGCCGTAACCCTTGCATCAGGCTTTGAATGACCACTGGCGTGTAGAAGAACCAAGTCGGAAGAAACTCATAAGGAGAGACACTTCGCACGGTATCTTTTTCAAGCAGAGGCATACCTGCATTAATTTGATGTGCGGGAATGATGCGAATATCTTGCGGTGAACTCATGATAGCCCTCTAGAGTAGGTTTTATTCATTAATCGATTGCCGATAAACAGCAAAACGATGGCACACGGGATGATGATCCATTGATATTCAGAGGCTTGCAGCCAGGCTGATGTCCCTAAATAGTAGATGGCAGAGAAGACAATGCCAGTCCAGAGCGCAGTTGCGCTGATGACGGCAAATAAGAAAGTAGGCAGTGGGATGGCGAAAAAGCCACTCAGAGTAAAACCAACGGTGCGTAGCCCAGGAATAAAGCGGATAGCAAAAAGGCTGCTGAATGCGTTTTGGCGTAATTTGGTACGAAGCGAACGAAAGTACTTATTGGTGAGGGCTTTATATCGAACGCCTCGGAAGTAACGTCCTGATTTTCCTAGGTAGTAGAGGCCCAAGTCACCTGTGGCAATACCGATGAAAATGGCAAGCAGAGCATATTGAGGAGGAATGAGCCCTTGAGTGGCTAAACCGGCAGCGGTAACAATCGCAAGATCTTCAAGCAGGTAAGAAAGCGCGATAATGCCAAGCATCAGCCATAGCAGCGACTCCTCCCCTGAATGTAACCATGCTTGAATGCTCTCGACCGTGCTCATCAAATGTCCTTTTCTATCCTATAGATGAATGGCTTAATGACCATTCATTGAGTGTAGTAAATTAAATAGACACGAGGAGCAGAGAAAAACTTACAGACAATTAGCGCTTTTTTGTGTTGATTGGATGCAATGAGTGGTTAGAACTATGCGGTTTCGGTGCAGAATCAGAGGATGATAAAGGGTTAGAAACCTAAGATTTTTGCATGAATATTGAGAAGAAAACAAAAAGGCTGAGTCGTTAAACTCAGCCTTTAGAAGGTTAACTATGGATTACTTAAGCAATCTATTTAGTTAGGTCAATCTGGTAAACAGCGAAACCAACATCGTCAGTGGCAACACGTTTCATTGGGTATTGACCCTTCTCTTTAATGAACTGTGCCGCTTTCTCACTTGGCGACGTTTCAAAGCGGATATCTAGCTTTTTATCCGTTTTGATTGGTGCGAATGACCAGTTGTTGTCAGCTGTTGGGCTCACTTGGCCTTGCTCTTTGCTTACGCGAGAGATGTAGTTCGCCAGTACAGTACGGTTCTCATCTGGTGCATCAAATGCGATGAAGTCTTCACCTGTGCCTGGGAATTTAGCGCTGTAAGCTCGGTAGTTGTTGGTTGCGATCAGGAAGTCTTGCTTCATGTCGATTGGCTTACCTTGGTAAGTTAGGCCAACAATACGCTGAGAATCAGGGTTAACCACTTTACAGTTTGCATCGTATTTCGCAGGCTGAGTTACGTCGATTTGGTAATCCACACCGTCGATAACATCGAAGTTGTAAGTACGGAAGTTATCCCACTCAATCAGCTGTTGTGGTGCTGTTGAGTTCACATCGATTTGGTTGAATTGGCCAGCAGAACACTCAAGCCACTCTTTTACTTCGTGACCTGTTACCTTCATTGCAACTAGCGTGTTCGGGTAAAGGTATAAGTCAGCCGCGTTACGGAATGTCAGTTGGCCAGATTCAACCTCAGTGAAGTTCGCTGGGTCATTCTTACGGCCACCGGCTTTGAATGGCGCAGCAGCAGAAAGTACTGGTGTACCATCTAGGTCAGGGTCACCTTGGATGAACTGTTCAACGTAATCTTTCTGTGCAAGGTTAACGATTTGAACTGTTGGATCGTCTTGTACTAGAGACAGGAAGCTGTACATCACATCGTCTGCTTTACCAATCGGTTGGTTAACAAACTCACGAGTACCAGCGTGGTCTTTTTCTAGTGCTGTTACGATGCCTTCATCAGCTGCAGCAAGAGATTTCTTCTCGATTTTGTCGTAGATAGGGCGCGCTTCTGATTGGCCTTTAACGACTTCCCACTTACCGTCTTTTTGTGCAAGTGTTAGATCCATAACACCAACGTGGCTACCCCAACGACCAGGCATTACTGCCGCAACGCCGTTCATTGTGCCCGTTTCGTTGTCGATGCCTTGGATGTCATCAAAACCTTTACCTGGGAAAACTGCGTGAGAGTGGCCGAATGCGATCGCATCGATGCCGTCTACTTCAGATAGGTAGAACGTTGAGTTCTCTTCGCCATTTTTGTATGGGTCCGTTGATACGCCTGAGTGAGGGATAGCAACGATAACTTCAGCGCCTTCCGCTTTCATTTGAGGCACTAACTCGTTAGCCGTCTCAATGATATCGCGAGCGATCACTTTGCCTTCTAGGTTCTTCTTATCCCACGTCATGATTTGTGGTGGAACAAAACCGATGTAACCCACTTTTACTTCGTGCTCTACGCCAGCAGTATCTTCAAACGTGTGCGTCTTGATGATGTAAGGCGTGAAGTAGTGTTCTTTAGTTTCTGCGTCGTAAACGTTAGCACTGATGTATGGGAAATCAGCGTCGTTGATCGATTCTTCTAGGAACTCAAGACCGTAGTTGAATTCGTGGTTACCTAGGTTTGCAGCGTCGTAGCTTAGTTGGTTCATTGCTTTATATGCAGGGTGAACTTCGCCTGCTTCGATGCCTTTGTCTGCCATGTAGTCACCCATTGGGCTACCTTGCAGTAAGTCACCGTTATCAACTAAAACGCTGTTGGTTACTTCGCTTTGAGCTTCTTTTACTAAAGTTGCAGTACGTGCTAAGCCGATTTTTTTCGATGGCTTGTCTTTGTAGTAGTCGTAATCCATTAGGTTGGTATGGATATCCGTCGTTTCTACGACACGTAATTTAATCACTTCATCGGTATCTGGTGTTGTTGTGCAGCCTGCTAAAGTCAAACCAAGACCCGCAAGTACAGCCAATGACAAAGGTTTCATTGCAACTTTCATTTTGTAGCTCCAAAGTGGATAGTAGAAAATTCGTTGCGTAATGTAACAAAACCGAATGAAACAATGATTACAACGAATGTTAATTCGTGACTTAGATCGATTACTTTATGGTGTTCTGCAAGACGCCTCCCAAAGCTGCTCAATCGATGCGCAACTGATATCGATAATATTAGTCCATTCATTTCACCTGCTTATCGATAAATTCAATCCCTTATCAGCTTTTCGAATAAAAAATGAAATTTTAGAATTTCCAGTAATATGAGAGGCTCGTCATAATGCCTATATCAAGGACGTATCAGGCAGACGAATAGCAAGGATAGCTCAACACGAAGCTTCTGTTTTCTTCTAGTGCCAATACTCCCATTCACTCAAGTGGATGAGTTAAATCCCATGCTTGGCAAGACCAAGTAATGAATTGCTCGTAACGCGAGCCTTAAAGGAAGCACTGAAATGGACCAAGAACGTTTAACCCACCTAAAACAGCTCGAAGCGGAAAGTATTCATATTATCCGTGAAGTGGCGGCTGAGTTTGATAACCCAGTGATGATGTACTCCATCGGAAAAGATTCTTCTGTGATGCTTCATTTAGCTCGCAAAGCGTTTTATCCAGGCAAGATTCCATTCCCGCTATTGCATGTAGATACGGATTGGAAATTCCGCGAGATGATTGAGTTTCGTGATCGTACGGCTAAAAAGTACGGCTTCGACCTTTTAGTACATAAGAACCCAGAAGGTATTGAGATGGGTTGTAGCCCATTTGTACATGGTTCTTCGAAGCACACTGACATCATGAAAACACAGGGCCTTAAGCAGGCGTTAAACAAGTATGGGTTCGATGCGGCTTTTGGTGGTGCGCGTCGTGATGAAGAAAAATCTCGTGCGAAAGAACGTGTTTATTCTTTCCGTGATAAGAACCATACGTGGGATCCAAAAAACCAGCGTCCAGAGCTTTGGCACACCTACAACGGTCAGGTTAATAAGGGCGAAAGCATTCGTGTCTTCCCGCTATCTAATTGGACTGAGCTCGATATCTGGCAATACATCTATCTAGAGAGCATCGATATTGTTCCACTTTACCTTTCAGACAAACGCCCTGTAGTTGAGCGTGATGGCATGCTGATCATGGTTGATGATGACCGTATGGAGCTGCAAGAAGGTGAAGTGATTGAAGAGAAAAGCGTTCGTTTTCGTACTTTAGGCTGTTACCCATTAACCGGAGCGGTTGAATCTGAGGCGAATACGCTAACGGGCATTATTGAAGAGATGCTGGTGGCGACGTCTAGTGAGCGTCAAGGTCGAGCGATTGACCATGATCAGTCGGGCTCTATGGAGCTGAAAAAGCGCCAAGGTTATTTCTAAGAATCTAAGGAAAGAAAAATGAATAGTGCAGTAGAAGCCGAATTGGCTGAACTAGGGATTGAAGGTTATCTAAGTCAGCATCAGCATAAATCTATGCTTAGATTTTTAACTTGTGGCTCGGTAGATGACGGTAAAAGTACGCTAATCGGTCGCTTACTCCATGATACAAAACAGATTTATGAAGATCAGCTAGCGGCGGTTCACTCGGATAGCCAACGAGTGGGAACGACAGGTGAGAAACCTGATTTGGCACTGCTTGTTGATGGTCTGCAGGCTGAGCGTGAGCAAGGGATCACGATCGATGTGGCTTACCGCTACTTCTCGACTCAAAAACGTAAGTTCATTATTGCTGATACTCCTGGGCATGAGCAGTATACGCGCAACATGGCAACAGGCGCTTCAACGTGTGATCTGGCTGTGATCTTGATTGATGCTCGTAAGGGCGTTCTGGATCAAACCCGTCGTCACTCGTTTATTTCTAACCTACTTGGTTTGAAGCATTTCATCGTCGCAGTCAATAAGATGGATCTGGTGGAGTACTCGCAAGATCGTTTTGAGGAGATTCGCGATCAATATCTAGAGTTTGCTGAAAACCTAGAAGGCGAAACTAATATTCAAATTCTGCCTGTTTCCGCGCTTGAAGGCATTAACGTTGCAGCGCCAAGCAAAGAACTTGCATGGTTCGAAGGTCCGTCTCTATTAGAAGTGTTGGAGAACGTCGATATTGACCAAAAACGTTCTGCAGGTGAATTCCGATTCCCTGTTCAGTACGTAAACCGTCCTAACTTAGACTTCCGTGGTTTTGCAGGCACCGTTGCCTCTGGCCGTGTCAGTGTGGGTGATGAAATCAAGGCGCTGCCATCAGGTAAAACGTCTAAGGTGGCAAGTATTGTGACCTTTGATGGCGAACTTGAATCGGCGCAAGCGGGTTTGGCAGTAACGCTGACTCTTGAAGATGAAATCGATATCAGCCGTGGTGATTTGATTGTGCTGGAAAATGCTCAAATTGAATCAACTAACCATGTATTGGCTGACATCGTATGGATGACAGAGCAACCATTGCAACCGGGCAAAGCTTACGACATCAAGATCGCAGGCAAGAAAACCGTTGGTCAGGTTGAAACGGTTCGTCACCAATACGACATCAACAACCTATCGACTCACGCTGTCGATGAGTTGCCATTGAATGGTATTGGTTTGTGTGAATGGTCATTGAACGAGACTGTCGCGCTGGATAAATACCGTGAAAGTGCCGATACCGGTGGCTTCATCGTTATCGACCGACTAACCAACGTGACGGTTGGCGCGGGTTTGATTCGAGACCGTTTGGACTCTGTTGAACAGCAAGTCGGTAACTTCTCTGCATTTGAACTTGAGTTCAACGCATTGGTTCGCAAACATTTCCCTCATTGGGATGCCAAAGATCTAAGCCAACTACTGAAGTCATAAACGACCAAGTAACAGCTTATTGAATCAGGCGGAAACCGATCGTTTCCGCCATAAAGGACGGGTATATGTGGCAACAAGGATTTGTATTAGCGATTTTGCTCGGCATTATTACTTGCCTGCTCGTTACCCGTATTAAGCCAAGCTTTATCTTTGCTGGCGCGGCGTTTATTGCTTTTATGGCTGGCATGATCGACTTGTCGAGCTTGGCTAATAACTTCACTAACTCCTCGTTACTGACTTTAATTCTTCTGATCCTCGCATCAAGTGCGTTGGAGAAAACTCGCTTAATCAGCTGGGTTAGCCGCAATATCTCTGAAGGTAGGCTAGGTACCGTGGTTGCGAAGTTGGGTATTTCTACAGCGTTACTTTCTTCTTTTACTAATAACACCGCGGTGGTTGTTTCTTTGATCGGGGCGATCAAACGTAATCAACAGCACGCGCCGTCTAAGTTACTTATCCCTTTGTCATACGCTGCCATCTTAGGTGGCACCCTGACATTGATCGGCACCTCTACCAATTTGATCATCAATAGTTTTGTTGAAGATGCAGGTTTACCGAGCTTAAACTTTTTCACACCTACCTTGATCGGTTTAGCAGTTTTGGTCGGTGGGGTATTGATCCTTATTCCTCTTAGCTATTTTTTACCCAGCTACGATGATGGTTCTCAAGATGATCTGCCTTACTTTCTCGAGGCGCGAGTTGAGCCAGGTTCTCCATTAGTTGGCCGTAGCGTCAGTGAAAATAATCTTAGAGCTCTTAGAAAACTGTTCTTAGCCGAAGTGATTCGAGACGGTAAAACCACCGCGTCGATTGACCCTGATTTTATTCTTCAAGCTCGCGACCGATTGCTGTTTTGTGGTGATGTAGAGAGTGTTGCAACACTGCAAGAAATCCAAGGTTTAACCCTGTTTGGTCAGCATCATTTGAATGGCCAGAGCTTTGTTGAAGTGGTGGTGAGTTCGTCGGCAAGCTTCTGTAACAAAACCCTGAAAACCAGCCAATTTAGAGATCGTTTCGATGCGGTTGTGGTTGCTATTCGTCGTGGCCATGAACGCCTAGAAGGTGGGCTAGGGAATATCACATTGACCGCTGGTGATACCTTGATTTTGGTTCCAGGTAAACGCTTTGAAGAACAGCGCCAACAACACAACAAAGAGTTTGTGTTGATGAATGACTTAGATTCGAGTGCCAAGCTTGATGCCGACAAATCGACGTTCGTGTTGCTCGGCTTTGCTAGCGTGATTGGTTTAGCCCTTATCGATGCAGTACCTATTATCAAAGGCTTAGCTGGTTTTCTACTGTTGCTGGTGGCATTTGGCGTGGTGCAACTGGGTGAGCTCCGCCGCCGTTTCCCAGTCGATATTGTGGTGATCGTGGGCTCTGCACTTTCTATTGCTCAACTGATGATTTCATCGGGTTTATCTGAGCGGATGGGGCTGATGTTTATGGAGGCGTTTAATGGCTGGGGCGTATTCGGTGCGTTAGTTGCTACCTACTTTATGACTTTGGTTTTGACAGAGCTGGTGACCAATAATGCGGCTGCAGCACTCTCATTTCCGATTGGCTACAGTATGGCAGTAGGTTATGGCGTTGACCCTATGCCGTTCATCATGGCGGTACTGTTTGGTGCCAGTGCCAGTTTTATCTCTCCATACGGCTACCAAACCAACTTACTTGTTTATAGCGTAGGTAATTACCATTTAACGGATTATCTGCGTATCGGCATTCCAATCTCGATTGTATATTCGGGCTTGGTGCTGACCCTAATTCCTTATTTTTTCCCATTTTAATGCTGTTTATTTAAAGGACTAATTATGACCGCAGTACTCAAACCCAAAGATGAGAATGTTGTGTGGCATCAACACTCGATTGATAAAACATTTCGCGCGGATCTGAAATCACAAAAGCCAGCCGTGCTCTGGTTCACGGGGTTGTCTGGTTCTGGTAAATCGACAGTCGCTGGAGCATTAGAAAATCGCTTGGCACAGCTTGGTTACCATACTTATTTATTGGATGGCGACAATGTGCGTCATGGATTATGTAGTGACCTTGGCTTCTCTGAGCAAGATCGTCGAGAGAACATCCGTCGTATTGGTGAGCTTGCTAAATTGATGGCAGATGCAGGCTTGATCGTGTTGTCAGCCTTTATTTCTCCGCATCAAGCTGAAAGGCAACTCGTGAGAGGTTTATTGCCGGAAGGTGAGTTTCTTGAGGTGTTCGTCAATACTCCATTAGAGGTTTGCGAACAGCGTGACCCTAAAGGTCTGTATAAGAAAGCACGTGCCGGAGAGATCCCGAACTTTACAGGTATTAGTTCAGTGTACGAAGCGCCTCAGAACCCTGAGATTGATCTACCTGCAGGTGAGAAGACACTCGATGAATTGGTCGAACTGTGTATTGATGCGTTGGAGAAGCGAAATATCTTAGCCAACTGAGATCGTTGGTATGGCTAAGGCTACTCAGCTGTTTATCTGTTTATTCACGACCGATAAATAGTGCAGCCTTAGTTTACCGAGACAAGAAACCTATCCTATAGATTCTCTTTATTCCTCTCTATACTTCACTTTTTACACCGTCTATTTTAGCTCCGTCGAGTGTCTAGACGGTGTAATTTACGCTGCTTTTCACTTCTGTCTGTACTGTGAATTTCTGGCTCAATAGTGCAATCAGTTGATCGTAATACTGCGTGTTTGGCTTGTTACCGAGCAAGGTACAAAGCTCATTGCCTGTAGGGCTGAATCGGTAGTAAACCAGCTTCACGCCTTTTGATAATGGTGCCAGTGACATGCTCTTACCTTGATAGGTTAGGTGCAGGGCTGGATCGAAATCAATCTCTCCGGATTCTAATTCTGTGCCCAGAATAATCCCGAGCTCTATCAAGTGGAGCAAGCTGGAGTAGGGCAGGTTGTGCCCACCAAGGTTGATGGTGTTGGTGGTGTCCCTTTTGCCAAAGTTGAATAGCCCAGCATGAGATTTAAAGCCGAGTAAGAGCTTTCTGCTGTTATCGCTACCAAAGCTACAACCCAGTGATGCTGCCCTTTGTAGGGTTAACGCTTCTTTTGGTGTCATGTCTTTTAAGATTTGCAGTGCCTTCATCGACGTCGAGCCTGGGTTGGTGACTTCTCGTTTCAGTACTTGAGCCCATAGCCTCTGCATCGATGTATTGTGGATCTCTTGTGCCATGTCGAAGAAACGGTATAACCAGTCCTGATCCGGGTCTCCAGCCGCTTCATCCTTACATGAAGAGTGCGCCAACTTTAGAATCTGTTCTAGGTTCTTTTGGCGAAGCTCTCTACGTTTTTTCTCTCGCAATAGTGCCCGTTCGATAAGCGTACTCTCAGCTTTATCCTTTGGCTTGGCACTATGACTAATTAAGAAATCGAGGCCGAAGCTTTGTGCGATGTGCAGCATTCTGCTGGCACTGTCGGCAATATGAGGCTTTTTCTCATGCTTATGCTGTGTGTCGCTAGCATGCTCAATGATCACTGGCTGTTTGGTTTTTGACATAAGAGTACCGTTAGGAGACGACTCAAAACCAATCGTAGTAAATAATTGCTCAGCCTAGCTTGTTAAAACGCTTGATAACTGCGTTAGAACTTTTGATTGTAGAATAACCACTTATCAAAAAGCTCCGCCTTGTTCTCAAGGCTTTTTCCTACGCTATTTCTGAACACTTACTTATTGTGATTGGTATAACTGTCTAAAATGTAACTCTTTATCTTATTGGTGGCTAGATTTTGCGAGCATAGTTGAAGGTTTCAACAAAATTTTACTTTTGTTAATGATAATAAAATGTTAAATTTGTTGTAATTCTCAAGGAGGAGTTATGAATCAAGTCAATGATAACAAGCTGAAGAAACAGCTTAGTATAGGGTTATTACTCGCGATTTATGTCGCTGTTCTAGCTTACTTATCTAATTACATCGCGTAATTCAGAAGAAAATTATCGTTATTAAACTGTTATTGAATGATCACACTCGTTCAGTGACGGCAGCTCATCCTTGAGCCACCCTTCTAATGACTACATGTCGTCATACTCTTCAATCGCAGTACCTTCAATAAGATAACCGGTTTGCGCTAAATCATGGCTGATTGACTCAGTTTTCAGCGTTCCGACCAAATAGATCACATCCCATAACTGCTGTATTGGTGCACCTTTCGGGAACTTCACGTAGATGATTTGGTTCGGTGGCGGCGGTGGCACGTGGATACATGCGCCAAAGTACGGTACCAGCAGAAACTCAGTGATCATATTCTCATCACCTTCCAATGGAATCACAAAGCCAGGAATCTTCACTGTGCTGCCATTCAGCTCTGGGCGAACAGCACCAAGTGTCGATTGTTGAGGTTTGTCCATACTATTGTGGTCAACCATCGGCATACCAAATGAATCTAGCTGAGCACGTTCTGATTCTGGAATCAAATCAATCCATTCAAGTGTTAATACCGATTCGTCATTCTGAGTGGTTTCAGCGTGAGCTGTACTGGTAAATGGGAACAGAAGTAGCCCAAGTATCAGTAGGAATTTGCGTTGCATCGTAGGTTCCTATTTTAGATTCGAATCGTCATGCCATCAGACAATGACTGGCGGTAAGCCCTGAAAGCGGGAATAAAGCCGATAATGATTCCAGCAACTTGTACCAGCATAAGCAGTTTCCACTCATGCGGTGTGATTGCGGATATCGATATGTTGATACCATAACTTTGTTGCACAATAGGAGCAACCACTGCGATCAGGGCAAACAACACGGCAACACCTAATGTAATGCCAAGGAAGGTTAGCGCACTGGCTTCACTGATCAGTAAACCAAACACATGACGAGGTCTTGCGCCCATCGCACGTAGGATGGCCATCTCTCGGCGCCTTTCTTGCAAGCTAGTGAGTAGGCTACTGAGCATGCCCAATAAACCGGCGACGACAACAAACCCTGAAACAATCAGTAGTGCTTGTTCTGCTACAGCCATCATTCCCCACAATTCGTGAAGCGCAATGCCCGGCATAATGGCGCTTAAAGGTTCTTGGCGGTAGTTATTGATTTCTCGTTGCAGTGCGAAGGTTTGGATCTTCGATTTAAGGCCAACCATCATCGCGGTAATCTGCTTCGGTTGGAAGTCACGTTGCTTTAGCGCTTCAGCATTCGGTGTGTGCCCGAGGTTGGCACCTGATTCCCAGCCAACATGAATTGCTTCGATTGCCTCTAGCGATACGTGTACGGTTTTGTCTACTGGTGTTCCTGTTGGCGCGAGTATTCCCACAATCTTGAAGGGCAGATTATCGTGACGGCTAAACGCAACATCACTGATACCGTGCGCAAGAATGATTTGATCACCTATTTTGTAATCTAGCTTCTTCGCGACGTCGGCACCAATCACTACGTCAAATAGCTGATTAAACTCTTTACCTTGTTGGAAAGTAAGTAATTGCTTACTTCCATAGCGATAGTTTTCAAAGTAACTATGATTTGTACCCATCACACGGAAGCCTTTGTGTGAATCGCCCAATGATATTGGTATCGCCCACTTTACTGCGTTGTGCTGGCTAAATTCTTCATAGCTTTTCCAGTCGATGTTGTTGGTCGCATTACCGATTCTAAATACGGAATAAAGCAGCAGGTTTACCTGACCAGAGCGGCCACCGACGATAAGGTCAGTACCTGAAATCGTATTGGCGAAGCTGCTCTTAGCTTCGGTTCTTACACGTTCCACACCGAGTAATAGAATGACGGATACAGCCACAGTGAGAATAGTTAGAATGGCTGTGGCTTTACGGTTGAGTACGCTTTTTAAGGCTAAGTGAGTAATTACTTTCATACGACAACCTTAGCTTGGTTAACGGTTTTTAAATCTATGGTTCGAGTGAACAACTTTTCTAGTGTTGGATCATGGCTAACAAAGATAAGAGTGGAACCTGCCTGGTTGGCTTGTTCTAACAACAGTTCGATAAAAGCTTCTCGGTTGTCATGATCCAAAGCCGAGGTTGGCTCGTCGGCAATAATGATTTTGGGTTGGCCGATCAAAGCACGAGCGGCAGCAACACGTTGTTGTTGACCGATGCTCAACTCGGTAACGGGCTTGTCCATTAAAGCTTGAGGTAGCTTTAATCGGAGTAACAACTCTCGAGCCGTCTCTTGTAAGCTTTTCTGGCTTTCAGCGACTTGCTGTTTACGAATCTGTGAAAACTGGCAAGGAAGCGTCACGTTATCGATAACTGATAGATAAGGAAGCAGGTTAAATTGTTGGAAAATATAACCAATATGATCGGCTCTGAATTTATCTCTTTGACGAGGTGTAAGCTGAGTGAGGTCTTGATCAAGGATAGAGACTTCTCCTTGCTCAGCTTGGTTGATTCCGGTCAGTAGCCCTAACAAAGTTGATTTTCCACAACCACTTGGCCCTTTAATAAAAAGGTGCTCTTGGGCTTGGATGTGAAGAGAGGGGATCTCTAGCGTTGGTGGTAATTCAGGCTTCCAACGAAAGCTGATATTTTCGAGTTTGACCACAAGTGATGAACTGTCAGAAGACATGCTAGCTCCAATAATTAAAGCGGTGTATCTACTGGACAGTAATTTGAAACATAAATTCCCAGGAACACACCGATTTGAACAGCCAAGTAAGCGATGACTTACCTGGCTGTTTATTTTACGTTTAATCCGATCTAGGAGTGATTAGAATCGGAAACTAATACGCTCTGCGTTAAGCACTTCTTGTACTTGAGCTGTGTCTGTTAGTAGGTTCACCGTCATTTTTTCAGTGTTGCTGAACTTAGAGAACCACTGAGTGCTAACTGTGTCTAGCTTAGCAACATCTGAACATTCATAGTGGTACTCAACAGTGAACTCACCGTGGCCACCTTCTGAGTGATCGTGGTGGTCGTGACCTTCGTGGTCATCATGATCGTGCTCAGCGTGGTCATGGTCTTTGTGGTCATCATGATCGTGTTCAGCGTGGTCATGGTCTTTGTGGTCGTCATGATCGTGTTCAGCGTGATCATGGTCTTTGTGGTCGCCATAACCGTGTTCCGCATGGTCATGGCCTTCATGGTCGTCATGACCGCCTTCTAAGGTGTTTGCTACTGACTTGAACTTCAGAGTACAACTCGCATTGTTAAAACTAAACAGCTCTTCTGGCTTGTTTAATTGTGCGATAGCCTGTTCAAACACTTTCTTCTGTTCTGCAGTTTTTGGAGCATGTTCAAACCCAACCACATCTGCGCCTGGAGCTGTTACTTCAACAAGCAATTCTTGCCCATCTTGCGCGATGTTTACTTCAACTTGGCCATGTACGTGTGCATCATGAGAGCGGAATTCTTCGTTAGCTAGAGCATTTGTAGAGACAGTCATGCCGATAACAACGGCTAAAAAAGTAGGTTTCATGTTTTTTCCTGAATAAAGGTTAATTAAAAAGTAGTGGTAATTAAGCGATATTTACAGGAGGTGAGCGTGCCAAATAAGCGAAATATAGCCGCTGTAGTGAAGTTACTGACTCTGTAATAGCGACAGTAAATTCCGAATGGAACTCTGGAATCTGTGGTAGTGAGTGCGCTGTGATGAACTGATTAAGCGAAAACAGCTCACAATGGTGTGAAGTGTGGTGCTCTGGTGCGATATCCACAATGTGTGTTGCGGCTAACACGCTTAACATGAGCATAAGCCCAAGCAAGAAGCCTGTTTTGCGTTTCACATTGTTGGGTGTGTTTTGCCACATCAGGATGATTAACCACAGAATTAAAAAAAGGATACTGTTATAATATAACAATATCCTTTGGTTAGGTCTCGAAAAAGACGCGAATATCTTATTAAAGGCTCGCTTTAATCAACTCAATGACTTGAGTGACTTCTGATTCGTTTAATGCACCTTCTTTTACAAACAAGATTTTACCTTGCTTGTCTTGAACGATAATCGCTGAGCTTTCTTCTTTTAGAGCCCATGTTGACGCAACGGCGCCGTCTTCATCTAGGACCATAGAAGACCATGGAAATTCTTCTTTGCTGCTTTCGGCAGAGGACTTAACAAAAGACCCAGTACCCCAAATCGCATCATCTTGGTTGATGATAGTGGTGGTTTGGTAGCTGTCTTCTGAGAATTTCGATGCGGTAATGGCTGCCATCAGTGGTGCGTTGAGCTCTTTAGAGCTGCTGCGGCCAGCGATAGCTTGAACGACGCGAACTTTACCTAGAAGATCATTGGTTGCCCAAGCTTGATATCCAGTATTTCCGTCGTTTAGAACAATCTCACCATAGTTACTCACATCGACGGCAGGCAGGGTAGCGCCTACTGATAGGTTGTGAGCATTGGCGAAGAGTGGAGAGGCTGCGGCTAGAAAAGCCAGTAGAGTTTTGTTTTTCATTATATTTTTGTTCCGCTTATTGGTTTGCACAGGAAGTATAATATGAAATTTGAAAAATGCCTCTTTAACTTTTTTATCGTACGACGTAGAAAGAAGTTGCAGGCTTGTTACCAAAAGGTATAATGCATCAATATCAAGATGAACAATAGATTATCTTGCTGTTTGCTAAAGGAATTAGCGATTAAATGTGCTTTGAACAGCGACGCTGTTCAGGTATGTGACTGTAGTACTCAAATGGAATTGAGGTTGTATTATGTTAAGAAAATTTTCTACTTACCGTCCACGTCAGGTGGCGCGTTTCGTTAAAGTCCTGTTCAAAGGCCAATTTGCTATTGAAGGTGTTGGAGAGTTTCGCTTCGACCAAGGCAAGGTGCTACTTCCTGAAGTTTCAGACAAACAAAAGCTCACTATTTTTAAAGAAGTTAACGGCACCATTGCAGCGTTGCCGGTGTAACTGAGCTTTATCGATTTGTCTTGCACCGAATAGATTAACAATGAAAAGGGCTTCCTGATGGAAGCCCTTTTTTAATGCGTGTCGTTCACGATGGTATGTCGAACGGCACTTTATTGTGGAGGGAAGCACACACCTGTTCCACCCAACCCGCAATACCCATTCGGATTTTTAGCTAGGTATTGCTGGTGGTAGGTTTCTGCAAAAAAATATTTTCCAGCAGGCAGAACTTCCGTCGTGATCTCGTTGCCTAAAGATTCAGTCATTGCTCGTTGATATTCACGTTTAGAGTGCTCAGCGATAGATTGTTGCTGTTCACTGAAGGTGTAAATCGCAGAACGGTACTGAGTCCCTAAATCGTTGCCTTGGCGCATCCCTTGAGTTGGGTCATGACGCTCCCAAAAGGTTTCAAGTATTCGAGCTAGAGAGGTTTGTTCACTATCAAATATGACACGAACGACCTCGGTATGGCCGGTTTGCCCAGTACATACTTGTTCATAAGTGGGATTAACTGTGTATCCGCCAGCGTAACCAACGGATGTTGAAATAACGCCATCCAATTGCCAAAACAAACGCTCAGCTCCCCAGAAGCACCCCATACCAAACAGGACTTCTTGTTGAGAGCCCGTGGGTGCATCGAGCAGGTCGGTTTGATTGACGAAATGGCGCTCAGTGATTCGAATTGGGTCAGCATTTCCCGGTAGTGCGGTTGCTGCAGAAACCAGTTGTTGTTTGTTTAGCATGTTATATTCCTTTTCGCATACGTTTACCGCGCTGGCTTTTATTTAACGTGGGTTCATATTAACTGTTGGTCAATATTGAATAAGTCTTTAAATTAGACCGTGTTATTCCAGGATTTATTACAGACTCAATGCCTATTTAGCGGTATTATTTCTTTTCACTTATTAACGTATTGATAACTTCTTCACCAATTAAACATGATAAGAAAAACTTTACCAGTTCTGATTGGCACTCTATTGTCATCGACGCTCGCTTTCGCTGACGTTTCCCTTGAAATCAAAGGGCTAGATGGAGCGCTTGAGGATAATGTTGATGCTTATCTGAGTGCGATCCCTGAAGAAGAGTATTCGGTTTCACTAAGATTCCAATCCCGCTTGGAATCTATGATTAAAGAAGCCCTGAATGCGTTAGGCTACTACCACCCTAAAATCACATTTACTCACTCCGAAGATGATACCGAAATGACCGTTACGGTTGAGCCGGGAGAGCCTGTTGTTATTTATACTTCAGATATCGTTCTAACTGGTGAAGCCAAGGATGACCCAGACTTTTTAGCCTTGATAGCGAAGAGTAGCTTGTCTAAAGGTTCGACTCTGAATCATGGTAATTATGACTCTTTGAAATCGTCGATCCGCAACCTTGGCTTAGCGAAAGGCTACTTCGATGGTGCTTATGATCTTAGTAAGCTAGAAGTCGCTCCTGAATTGAACCGCGCTTATGTTCGTCTTCATTATAACAGTGGTATCCGCTATCACTTTGGTACTACTCAGGTTACTGGTAGCCAGATAGAAGAAGATAAGGTGCAGTCACTTAAACCATTTGAGGATGGCGAACCTTACTCAATCACCAAAGTCGGTGAGTACAACCAAAACCTGTCCAATACGGATTGGTTCTCCTCGGTATTTGTTGAACCAGATTTAAGCCAGTTAGGCGAAGGCCGAGAGATCCCGATGAAGGTTAGCCTTGCTCCGCAAGCTCGTAACCAAATCGAAACGGGTATCGGTGTATCCACCGACCTTGGCGTAAAAGGCACTCTGAAGTGGAAAAAACCTTGGGTTAATGAACAAGGCCATAGCTTCAATAGCAGCCTGTCGATTTCTAAACCTGAACAGACGATTACCGCTACCTATAAAATCCCTCTGGATGACGTGCTGAACGACTACTATCAAGTTAAGTACGGTATGAAAAACTTGGATAATCGTGATACCAAGAGTTTGGAGTCAAACTTAGCGCTAGAAAGATATTGGCGACTGGATAACGGTTGGCAACGCACGGTCTTCATTCGATACTTGGTCGAAAACTATGAGCAAGGTTTGCAGGATGATTTAGCGCAATTTGTGCTGCCGGGTATCTCTTTCTCACGCACTCGAACGCGAGGCGGTTCGATGCCGATGTGGGGCGATAAACAAACCATTATGGTTGAAGCGGGTGATGATACCTTGTTATCTGAAACTAAGGTTGTTCGTTTTCAAGGTCAAACCGCTTGGATTCGAAGCATTGGCGACAATCACCGAGGCTTAACTCGACTTCAATTTGGCGGCAACTTTGCCGACGAGTTTGATAAGCTATCTCCCTCCCTAAGATTCTTTGCTGGTGGTGACAATAGCATTCGTGGTTATGGTTATGAGTCGATCTCTCCTCGAGATGAAAGTGGCGCACTAACGGGTGCCAAATTCATTGCAACCAGCTCGTTTGAATACCAATACCGCTTGGTTGGAAACTGGTGGGGCGCAGCATTCTACGACATTGGTGATGCCTTCAATGATAAACCTGAATGGAAACATGGTACCGGCGTCGGGGTTCGTTGGGCGTCGCCCGTCGGCCCTGTGAGCTTAGATTTTGCTTGGGGTCTAGATGCAGCAAAAGGTGATGAGTTCCAGTTACACTTTAGTTTAGGGCCAGAATTATGATCAAAGTGATGGGCAAGTGCATCAAGTGGACGTCGATCTCATTGACGTCTATTTTGCTGTTGTTGATAGCCTTGCTAGGTTTTGTTTTGTTCACCAATCCAGGGTTGAACACTGTGTTGTGGGGCGCTGAAAAAGCGTTGCCACAGCTTAAAGTGGAAAGCACTAAAGGGGCTCTGTTCCCGAGCTTTACGCTTAATAATGTTCAGTTTAAAGATGAGAGCCTGCATATAGACACCAAGGTTCAAAAGCTGAACTTGGCGATTAATCCTCGCTGTCTGCTCGACCCTAAGTTGTGTGTCGATCGTTTAGCGATTCAAGGATTGGACTTCGCATTTACTGAACTGCCTCCGGCCTCTACAGAAGAAACAGAACCTACTCCGCCCGTAACATCGGTAAAAACACCGTTGCCAATTGTGATCAACCGTATCGCTTTGTCTGATATCAAGTTAAATATCTTGGGACATGAAATTGAATGGAGCCTGTTCTCTACGGCTTTGAGTATGCAGGGAGAAACGCTGACGGTATCGCCAACCTTATTCAATGATCTGAAGGTTAAGCTTGCTGAGTCGACAGAAGAACCGCAAACAGAAACAGTAGAGCCAGAATCAACCGCTAAAACTGCGATCGAGCTGCCTGAAGTCTGGATTCCTTTACAGGTTGTACTGGAGCGTTTTGACCTCAACCGTTTCACCTTAGAACAAGAAACCCCAATTGTGGTGAACCATCTTGGGCTAGAAGCTCGAGCAGGTAAACATACGGTAGATGTTTCTACTCTAGAGCTCGATATGCCACAAGCAAGCGCTAACCTTGCGGCTAAGGTTGAGCTTAAAGGTGGCTATCCGTTAGATCTTTCTTTAGATGCTTTGGTGAAAGAAACCGACCTCGCTGGTCAGAAGCTATCGCTGAAAGCACAAGGTAGCGTGGCCAAATTAAGCCTAGAGTCTCAGTTTTCTGAATTGATTGAGGCAAAACTGTCTGGGGATATTCAACCCTTAGAGCCAACTCTGCCATTTGACCTTCTTTTGGAGGGAGGTAAAGCGCAATGGCCTCTTACTGGTAAAAGTGACTACCAAGCTGCAATTGAGAGATTCAAAGCCGATGGCTCATTAGATGGTTTTAATGTGCAGCTCAAAGGCGAAGCGGATGGTAAGGAAATTCCGGCCTTAACAATAGACCTGCAAGGCAAAGGCACCACGGAACAAATTGATCTCGAGCGTCTAAAGCTCAACACGCTAGGCGGTGAGCTTAACGGTGTCGTTAAAGCGAACTGGAAGAGTCTCGTTAACTGGCAAGCTGACGTGACACTCAAAGATATTCAACCGGGTCTGCAGTGGCCAGAAGCTGAGGGCAACATTAGTGGAAACATCGTCACCTCAGGTGAGTTGACGGAAGCGGGCGGCTGGGCGATTGAACTGCCTAAATTGGATATTGAAGGGATCTTGCGAGAATACCCTCTGGATATCGAAGGTCAGTTGTCAGCGTCGGATCGCAGCGCGAGCGGTGAACCAAAACTGAAAACCAGTGGTTTGAGCTTAGCTCACGGTGTTAACTCGATTAAGGCTCAGGGTGAGCTTGATAAGAAATGGGACATGGGTGTTGAGATTCACTTCCCTGAGCTTGTAAAAAGCGTCCCTGATTTGAAAGGTAAAGTGATTGGTAACATCCAGCTCAGTGGTCCAACGAAAAAGCCTGAAGTCGATCTCGCTCTAAATGTGGATAAGGTAGATTGGAATAACGAAGCAACACTAGAATCCTTGTCGCTTAATGGTTCTGTGGTTCCTCTGCCATTGCCTGAAGCTCAAGCTGATCTTGAATTAAAAGCTAACAACCTAACCTATCAAGATCAGAGCGTAAAAAGCATTGATCTCACGGTGAGTGGTGGTGAGAAGAAACACACAGTGACACTTGATGTGATATCCGACATCGTGTCTACAAGCTTAGCTATTTCCGGAGAGTTGATTCAAAAGCCTTCTCTTATTTGGTATGGATCGTTAGACAGAGTCAAAATCACCACTCAGCAAGGTCCTTGGGTGTTAGATCAACCTGTCGCGATAAATGCGGATGTTGATAAACAGTTTGCCGATGTTCAAGCGCACTGTTGGAAACAATCGGGTTCGAGCGTGTGTTTGGATGAAGACGTTCGTGTCGGAAAATCGGGTGAGGCCAAGGTAGCCATCAATCAATTCGATTTCGAGCAGATTAAAGCCTTTGTGCCTAAAGAGACGCAATTACAGGGCTTAGTCAATGCGACTGCTCATGCAAAGTGGTCTGAACAAGATGAGCCTGAAGTCACGGTAAGCGTTGATATGCCGAAAGGTCAGGTTGTTCAACAAGTGGGTGAGCCAATCACACTGGGTTGGGAAAGCGTTGCATTGAATGCCCAACTGAAAGACAACAAACTGGATGCCGATTTTAAGTTGGATGTTTCCGACAATGGTGACCTGTCTGGCACGGTGTCGTTACCGGATATTCTTGCCGAAGACAAAATGGTCGATGCGGCAATTAAGCTGACCACGTTCCATCTTGATTTCTTACAACCAATTCTAGGTGAATACAGCTTATTGAAAGCCGACCTTGAGAGTGATCTTCAAGTTAAAGGCTCTCTGATGCACCCTCAAGTCTTTGGTCAATTCTCTGTTGATGGTATTCAAGTCAAAGGCGATGTTACGCCTGTTGATGTGAAAGATGGCCGCATCGACCTCGACTTTGATGGTTATAGTGCAAAACTGGATGCGAATGTCGAAACACCTGATGGTCACCTTGATATTGAGGGAACCGGAGATTGGCAAGATCTTAAAGCATGGCATTCGAACGTTAGAGTTTTCGCTGATGAGTTGATGGTTGATATCCCACCGATGGTTAAGGTGAAGGTCGTACCTGATATGACTATTGATGTCACACCAGATCTGGCGAAAATCACCGGTGATATTGCATTACCATGGGGACGAATTGTTGTTGAAGATTTACCACCGTCAGCGGTTGGCGTCTCTTCTGATCAGGTTATTTTGAATAAAGATCTAGAGCCAGAAAACGAAGATACGATTCCATTCAATGTGATGACCAACATTAATATCTCCATTGGTGATGACTTTAAACTGTCTGCCTTCGGTCTTGAAGGTGATTTGGTCGGTAAGCTCAACGTGGCTCAAAAAGACCAAGGTCCATTTATTACAGGTGAAGTGAACATCGTCGATGGTACTTATCAATCATTCGGGCAAGACCTCTTGATCGAAGAGGGTAAGATCCTAATGAATGGACCACCGGATCAGCCATACGTAGCCATCAACGCGATTCGTAATCCTGATAATACTCAGGATGACGTGACCGCTGGTATTCGAGTGACTGGCCCTGCGACAGAGCCTACCATCGAGATTTATTCTGACCCAGCGATGCCACAAGCGAACGCACTGTCTTATATTTTGCGTGGCCAAGATATCGACGGTGAGTCGAGCGGTTCGATGACAACGACTTTAATCGGTTTGAGTTTAGCGAAGAGTGGTAAGGTTGTTGGTGAAATCGGTGAAGCCTTTGGTGTAAAGGACTTGCAACTGGATACTGCAGGCTCTGGCGATGACTCTCAAGTGACGGTAAGTGGTTACATCCTGCCTGGCTTACAGGTGAAGTATGGTGTGGGTATCTTTAACTCGTTAGGTGAGTTTACCGTTCGTTATAGATTGATGCAGGATCTCTATGTTGAAGCTGTTTCTGGCCTAGACAGTGCTGTGGATCTTCTCTATCAATTTGAGTTCGAGTAGAGCCGTATGGGAGGGCATATGCAGCATCTTGTTTTTGTCTATGGAACCTTGAGGCAAGGTCAGTCCAATCACCATTATTTGCAGGGCTGCGATTTATTAGGGCAGTTTGATACACCTAAGGAATACGCACTTTTTGATTTAGGTGCCTATCCGGCGATGATTTTGGGAAAGAAAAGTGTCGCTGGTGAGGTCTATATCATTAACGACGAAATTTTAGAGTCGCTCGATCGGCTAGAAGATGTTCCTGTTGAGTATCGTCGTGAGCAAATAGAGACTATATTTGGATTAGCATGGGTATATTTGTATCAGCTTGATCTAACAGCTAATAAAGAAATACTTTCGGGTAACTGGTGTAAGCGGAACAACGCTTAGTCGCTATATCTTCTGAGTTACCAAACAAAAAGCCAGCATGTGAATGCTGGCTTTTTTAATGATGCTATTTTGAGAAATGAACGAGGGTTTAGTCTCGGTTCAGCTCAAGAAACTCTTCTACTTTGCGAACCATGTTTGTTGAGCCAACAAAGAAAGGTACACGTTGGTGCAGCTCAGTTGGTTTGATATCCATGATACGTTGAGCACCGTCTGAAGCGATGCCGCCCGCTTGTTCCATAAGGAAAGCAATTGGGTTGCACTCGTAAAGCAGACGCAGTTTACCTTGAGGGTGACTTTGCGTGCTTGGGTACAAGTAGATGCCGCCTTTCAAAAGGTTACGGTGGAAATCTGATACTAGAGAACCGATGTAACGTGATGTGTAAGGGCGGTTGT
Source organism: Vibrio sp. 10N.286.48.F5 (assembly GCF_041469785.1). Lineage (NCBI taxonomy): Bacteria > Pseudomonadati > Pseudomonadota > Gammaproteobacteria > Vibrionales > Vibrionaceae > Vibrio > Vibrio sp. 10N.286.48.F5. The sequence goes on from NZ_JBFRLG010000019.1 coordinate 44,793, forward strand.
CGCTTGGCTCATTTTCTTGGCAGTACTTGATGTACTTCTTAACACCGGTTGGGAAGCGGATGTAGTTACCTTCGTTGATCGAGTAGATCTTGCCTTCGTCTGGAATCATCATGTTTTCATGAGATAGACAGAAAGTACCCAGAGATGGATCGTAGGTGAAACCATTTACGCCAGCACCAGTTGTGTAAACCAGCATGGTTGAAGAACCGTAAATTACGTAGCCGGCAGCTACCTGTTTGTGACCTGGCTGTAGGAAATCTTCTTGTGTTGGTGGAGTACCGATCGGTGATACTCGACGGTAGATAGAGAAAATTGTACCAACCGATACATTCACATCGATGTTTGAAGAGCCATCAAGTGGATCCATCAGTACAACGTATTTTGCGTTTTTGTTGAGCTCTTTATTGAAGGCGACAGCTTCGTCTTCTTCTTCACTTGCAACACCACAAACTTGGTCACGGGCTTCTAGAGCCGCTTTAAATTTGTCGTTCGCGTAAAGGTCTAGCTTTTGCTGCTCTTCACCTTGCACGTTGTCTGTACCAACAGCGCCAGTGATGTCGACTAGGCCAGCCTTGTTGATCTCACGGTTAACAATTTTTGCAGCAAGTCGAATAGACGACAAAAGGGATGATAGATCACCGCTTGCATGGGGGAAGTCACTCTGTTTCTCAACAATGAACTCACCAAGGGTGCGCATCTCAGACATGTTATTTCCTTAAACTTCTCTCAATATTAGGGGGGATTTGAGCACTGTAGATTCGGCCTCTTGAGTGGGCTTTATTCATCTAGACGCTTACCTAAATTCTAAAGGTTAGATCTTTTTAATGGTAATGAACTAAGCGACACAGATCTCACTTACTATGTCGACTCAATTTGTTTTGCATTGCCGCTCGCTTTTAATCGCCATTTAATGATAATGAGTGCAAGCCGTTTTAATTAGGCACTGTTTATTTAGCCAAGCGTTTGGAAGCAATTTATGCATATTCATATCTTAGGAATTTGTGGCACCTTCATGGGTGGTGCTGCGGTATTGGCTCGTCAATTAGGTCACAAGGTTACGGGTAGTGACGCGAATGTTTACCCACCAATGAGCACCTTGTTGGAATCACAAGGGATTGAAATTATTGAAGGGTTCGACCCTAGCCAATTAGAACCAAGGCCAGATCTCGTGGTTATCGGTAACGCAATGAGCCGCGGTAATCCGTGTGTTGAGTATGTGTTGGATAACAACCTTAGATACACCTCTGGTCCTCAGTGGTTGCAAGAGTTCTTACTGCATGACCGTTGGGTGTTAGCGGTATCGGGAACGCACGGTAAGACCACGACATCAAGCATGTTGGCTTGGATCTTGGAAGACTGTGGCTATGCACCGGGCTTCTTAGTTGGCGGAGTGTTGGGTAACTTTGGTATCTCTGCTCGCCTTGGTGAAAGCATGTTCTTCGTGGTAGAAGCCGACGAATACGACAGTGCTTTTTTCGATAAACGATCTAAGTTCGTTCATTACCACCCAAGAACCTTAGTGATGAATAACCTAGAGTTTGATCATGCGGACATCTTTGACGATCTTGAAGCGATTAAGCGACAATTTCATCATTTGGTGCGTACTGTGCCAAGCAATGGTCGCATTTTCTCACCTAAGCAAGACAGCGCTATTGAAGATGTTCTAGCTCGCGGTTGCTGGAGTGAAACTGAATCGAGTGGCGAGCAAGGCGACTGGGATGCCAAGAAACTGGTCAAAGATGGCTCTCAATTTGAGGTTTACTTCCAAAATGAATGTGTTGGAACCGTAAATTGGGATTTAGTGGGCGACCACAACGTAAATAATGCTTTGATGGCGATTGCAGCTGCACGTCATGTGGGCGTGACACCTGACCTTGCTTGTGAATCACTAGCTACCTTTATTAATACTAAGCGCCGTTTGGAGTTTAAAGGCGAGGTGGCAGGTGTGTCTGTTTATGACGATTTTGCTCATCATCCAACGGCGATTGAACTTACGCTCGGGGGATTACGTAATAAGGTCGACACTAAGAAAATCATTGCCGTTTTAGAGCCTCGTTCTGCCACCATGAAACGTGGTGTGCACAAAGAAATACTGGCTGATTCGTTGAAGCAGGCGGATTCTACCTACTTATTCCAACCGGATAACATTGATTGGTCAGTTCAAGATGTTGCAGACGCTTGTCACCAACCGGCACACGTGAGTGATGACATGGATGCATTCGTTGCTAAAATTGTCTCAGAGGCACAAGCTGGCGACCAAATTTTGGTAATGAGTAATGGTGGCTTTGGTGGCATTCATCAAAAACTGTTGGATGGATTGGCACTCAAAGGCTAACGGCATCCACGACCTTATAATTTGAAGTAATTGAGAACATGACAAAACACGATAAAGCGATAACCCTTGCTTTCACTGGCGCATCTGGTGCGCCTTATGGCCTGCGTTTACTTGAATGCCTTTTGGCAGCCGACTATCAGGTCTACTTGCTGATTTCATCGGCAGCGCGAGTGGTATTGGCGACCGAGCATGAACTTAAGTTACCTGCTGGGCCAGATGCGGCGAAACAAGCTTTGGTTAAACATCTTGGCTGCGACCCTGAGAAGCTGGTGGTGTGTGGCAAAGATGATTGGTTCTCGCCGGTTGCCTCTGGTTCAGCAGCGCCGAAGCAGATGGTCGTTTGCCCATGTTCCGCGGGAAGCTTGGCTTCGATTGCACATGGATTGTCGGATAACCTGATTGAGCGAGCAGCAGACGTAGTCATGAAAGAGCGAGGACAGCTGTTGTTGGTGGTTCGCGAGACGCCATTTTCGACGCTTCATCTCGAGAACATGCACAAACTTTCGACCATGGGCGTAACGATCATGCCTGCAGCTCCGGGTTTTTATCATCAACCCAAGTCAATTGAAGATCTGGTCGACTTTATGGTGGCGCGTATTCTAGATCACCTTGGTATCGAACAAGGTTTAGTGCCACGTTGGGGTTACGATCAACGTAATTGATCCAAACTTGATAGCTTATTGTTAAAAATCAAATTACAATTCTGAACACTCATCGGGGAGCGAACCATTCAAATAATGAATGCGAGCTGAGATCAAGCAGGTGCTTGGGACCCGTAAACCTGAACCAGATAATGCTGGCGTAGGAATTGAGTTAGGAACAACCTCTACCGTTCTCCTCCCTCAAACCTGTGCCGCTCAGACCATGGAGAGCGTCCAGTGAAATTCACATTAACTACCCTTGCTGTTACTACAGCTATTTCTTTTTCTGCCTTTGCTGCAGACAACACTTTGACTGTATACACCTATGACTCTTTTGCTGCGGATTGGGGCCCTCGCCCTGCCGTTGAAAAAGCATTCGAAGAGAAGTGTGGTTGTGATGTGAACTTTGTCGCGCTTGAAGATGGCGTGTCTATTCTTAACCGCTTGCGTCTCGAAGGCGGCAACAGCAAAGCTGACATCGTATTAGGCCTAGACAACAACCTAATGGCTGAAGCGAAAGCGACGGGCTTATTGGCTGAGCATAATGTTGATACGTCATCGGTAACGCTTCCTAATGGTTGGAACGACAGCACTTTTGTACCCTATGACTTTGGCTACTTTGCTTTTGTTTACAATAAAGAGAAACTGGAAAACCCGCCGAAGAGCTTGAAAGAACTGGTTGAGCAGCGTGATGATCTTAAGGTCATCTACCAAGATCCACGTACATCAACACCAGGCCAAGGCATGATGCTTTGGATGAAATCAGTATACGGTGATGAAGCGACAGCAGCATGGAAGAAGCTTGCTCAGAAAACAGTGACTGTAACCAAAGGCTGGTCTGAAGCTTACTCAATGTTCCTAGAAGGCGAGTCGGATTTAGTCTTGTCTTACACAACGTCTCCTGCTTACCACATTATTGCTGAGAGCGATTCTAAGTACGCAGCGGCAAGCTTTGAAGAAGGGCATTACACTCAAGTGGAAGTGGCCGCCAAGGTTAAAGGCAGTAAGAACGAGAAACTTGCTGATGAGTTTATGGCGTTTATCCTAAGTGATGAATTCCAAACGGCGATGCCAACAGGTAACTGGATGTACCCAGTGACGGATGTTGAGTTACCAAAAGGGTTTGAGCAACTTACGGTTCCTCAGAAAGCGCTGAGCTTTAGCTCAGAAGAGATCGCCGAGAAGCGTAAGCCATGGATTCGTGAATGGCAGAGTGCACTTACTTTTTAATTTGCTTTTAAAAAATTAGCTTTCTAACTTTCTGTATTTAAAGGTTTGTTCGATGTTAACTGAGCGAACCATTTACGGTAAAAAACAATCTATGATAAAGAAAACACCTAAGGTTGGGATTTGGGTAGCGATACTCATTACTGCCTTCGTGGTTTCAGCAGTTGGGGCATTGCTTAGCAATGCCCCTTCTCTTGATATCAGCCAAGTATGGTCCGATCCTTACTATTGGCATGTAACGAAATTCAGCTTTTATCAAGCGACACTCTCAACAGTGCTGAGTGTTGGCTTTGCTATACCTATTGCTCATGCGCTGTGTCGTAGACAATTTTTTGGACGCGCTTTGTTGTTAAGGCTGTTCGCGTCGACCTTAGTCCTGCCAGTGTTAGTGGGTGTATTTGGCTTACTTGCGATCTATGGCAATAGTGGTTGGTTAGCTAAGTTTTTGGCGAACTTCGATATTGAATTGCCATTTTCCATATACGGATTGAATGGTATTTTGCTGGCGCACGTTTTCTTCAACTTGCCTTATGCCAGTCGCTTACTTCTGCAAGCGTTAGATACCGTGCCTGCCGAGCAACACAAGCTTTGTGCTCACTTGGGTATGAGTCATTGGAACAAATTCAGATGGGTTGAATGGCCTCGCTTAAGACAGCAATTACCACATGTGTGTGGCTTAGTCTTCATGTTGTGTTTTACCAGCTTTGCTACCGTGATGGCGCTAGGCGGTGGACCTAAATCAACCACTATCGAGCTCGCTATTTATCAGGCGATTAAATTCGACTTTGACCTTCAAGCTGGTGCCTTGCTCGCGATATGGCAAATGCTGCTGTGTGGTGTGCTAGCGGTGAGCATTCAACGCCTATCGAAGCCTATTTCAGTGACGGCCAGTCAGCTGTCGGAAGAGAAATATTTGGTTAAGGACAGCTGGTGGTCAAAAGCTTGGGATAGCTTTTGGATCATCATAGTCTCAATGCTGGTATTGCCGCCATTAGCTATGGTTATCGTCAGTGGAATTAACTCGCAGGCATTAACCGTACTCAGCAGCGAGCCGTTTTGGGCGGCGTTAATGACCTCGGTTAAAGTCGCGTCATTAGCAAGTGTTATCGCAGTTGGTATTGGTATCGCCATACTACTGACTAGCCGAGCATGGCGTTTACAGAACAAGAATTTTCGAGCCGATAAAATCGAGCTGATTGGCACTATTATCTTGGTGACTCCGGGGCTGGTGATCAGTACGGGTATCTTCTTATTACTGCGTTCATTCACCGATGTATTCAGTTTAGCTTTCTTTATCGTGATTGCCGTCAACAGCTTAATGGCGCTGCCTTACGTAATTAAAACCCTAGCTCAACCTATGCTGCATTTGTCTCAGCAGTACCAGTATGTGTGTGCAAGCTTGGGTATGACAGGTTTCACGCGTTTTAGGTTAGTGGAGTGGCGAGCATTGCGTAAGCCGATGGCGCAAGCCTTCTCGATTAGCTTTATGTTGGCGATGGGTGACTTAAGCGCGATTGCTTTGTTTGGTAGCCAAGATTTTAGAACTCTGCCTTTGTACCTATTCCAATTGTTAGGCAGCTATCAAATGGAAGCGGCGGCGGTAGTTTCTGTGAGCTTACTGTTATTGAGTGTCGGCAGCTTTAGCTTAATAGAATTCTTATTTACTCGAAGATCTAAGCTCGATGCTAAAGAATTAAGGAACCGATGATGTTAGTGATGAAAGATGTGGATTACCACTATCACAGAGAGTTGTTTAGCTTTGATTTTCAAGCTGAGCAGGGCGATATTGTTGCGCTTATGGGGCCGAGTGGTGCGGGTAAGTCTACACTGTTGGCGCTAGTTGCTGGTTTCATCGAGCCTACATCGGGTGAGATATCAGTGGCTGGGCAGTCGCTTATTGGTAAAGAAGCACATCAGCGTCCGTTGGCGATGTTGTTTCAAGAGCACAACCTGTTTGCTCACCTTACGGTGCGAGAAAATATTGGTTTAGGTCTGCATCCAGGTTTAAAGCTTACTGCAACCCAAAAGCAAGCTGTGGAGCAAGCCGCAGCGCAAGTTGGCGTCGCTGAGTATTTGGATAGGTTGCCTGAGCACTTATCCGGCGGTCAACGCCAGCGTGTTGCGTTAGCGCGTTGTTTTGTCCAACCTCATGATATTTGGCTGCTTGATGAACCTTTCTCTGCGCTTGATCCTTTGCTGCGTGAAGAGATGCTTAGCTTAGTGAAGCGATTAGCGGCAGAGCGAAATATTACGGTCTTGATGGTGACTCACCATTTAGGTGACGCACGCAGTATCGCGAATAAGTTTGTGTTTGTGGCGCTAGGTAAGGTGTTGGTTGAAGACTCGATAGAGGCACTGACGGCGGATCATCCACAGACAGAATTAAGCTCATTTGTTAAAGCGGGTGAGTGACGACTCATCACTCCTGTGAGTATTTATTGATATTGAGTGCTTCTTGATATCGAGTACGTCAAAAACAAAAAGACCTAGCATGTGCTAGGTCTTTTATTCACTCTATGAGTAAAGCGAGATAACGATTAGTCTTCTAGCTTTAGCTCTTTTAAGATTTGGAAGATTTCACGAGAAGCCTTTGCTGGCTTGTTCGCTGATTTCTCTTTGTTAGCTTGGCGAGCTAGCTGACGAAGACGCTGACGGTCTGCTTCAGGGTACATGTCCATGACTTCTGAAATGGCAGCATCGCCTTCAGCAACAACGCGATCACGCAGTTGCTCAAGCTTGTGCAGTTCAGCGGTTGCTTGCGAGTGCTTGTTACGTACTTTATCCAAAGCCGCTTGAATTGGCTCAGGATCAACATTGCGCATTACTTTACCAATGTATTGAAGTTGACGGCGCTTCGCTTCATTTTTAAAGCGTTGTGCATCTTTAATCGCTTGTGCCAAATCTTCAGACAGAGGAAACTTGTCTAATACAGAAGGCTTCAGGGAAACAAGTTCTTCCCCCAGTTTTTGTAGCGCTTCCATGTCGGTTTTCATTTCTGTCTTACTTACCCAGATGATTTCTTCTTCTGGTTCCCATGGGGCTTTTTGGTTTTTGCGAGCCATCTTTTCTGCCTATGTCACTATCTCAAACGAATATATTGCCTATTTTAGCAAGAATCTTGGGGAGAAAGCGAAATTCTTGTTATCCTACGTAATATTGACCTAAAAAATTAGAATAGATATGGATGTAAAACAGCAAGTCGCCCAGCAAAGAGTTGAGCTAGAAGCCGCAGTAGCTAAAGCGTTGGATATGGCATCAGTGAGTGCAGACGCAGCTGAGGTCGCTATTACTAAGTCAACGGGTTTAAGTGTTTCAACACGTATGTGTGAAGTGGAAAACGTTGAATTTAATAGTGATGGTGCGCTAGGTATTACTGTTTATCGCGGCCAGAAAAAAGGCAGCGCATCTACATCTGATCTGAGTGAAAAGGCGATTGCTCAAACCGTCGCGGCCGCACTTGATATTGCTCAGTACACTTCTGAAGACCCATTTGCCGGTCCTGCGGCAAAAGAATACATGGTAAAAGAAATTCCAGATTTGGATCTTTTTCACCCTGATGAACCAAACCCTGACTATGCCGCTGAGATTGCGATTGCTGCTGAGAAGCAAGCGTTAGCTTATAGCGATAAGATCAAACAGAGTGATGGCGCAAGCTACGACAGCCACTATGGCGTTAAGGTTTATGGTAACAGCCATGGCTTACTAGCAAGCTATGCTTCTAGTCGTCATAGCACGAGCTGCTGTGTAATTGGACAAGGCGCTAACGGTGAGATGGAGCGTGACTACAGCTACACCGTTGCACGTCACCGTGACGAGCTGTGGACGCCTGAGCGTGTGGGTCAAGAAGCTGCAGAAAAGACCATTAGCCGTTTGGATGCGAAAAAGCTACCAACAGGCCAGTACCCAATTATGTTCGCTAATGATGTGGCAACTGGCTTGATTGGTCACCTTGTTATGGCGATCAGTGGCGGTAACCTTTACCGCAAGTCGTCATTCCTATTGGATCATCTCGGTCAGAAAATCCTACCTGACTGGTTTAACATTTCTGAGCGACCACATATCTTGCGTGGTTTGGCTTCAAGCCCATTCGATAGCGAAGGTGTGTTCACTCAAGATCGTGAAATCATCACTGACGGTGTGCTAGCAACTTACCTACTAACGAGCTATGCCGCACGTAAGATGGATATGACGCCAACCGGTCATGCTGGTGGTATTCATAACTGGTTCGTTAAATCGACCGGTCAAAACTTTGAGCAGATGCTAAAAGAGTTGGGTACTGGCTTCCTAGTCACTGAAGTGATGGGCCAAGGCGTAAACACCGTAACGGGTGATTATTCACGTGGCGCTGCAGGTTTCTGGGTTGAAAACGGAGAGATCCAATACCCAGTATCAGAAGTAACAATCGCAGGTAACCTAAAAGACATGTTTACTCAGATTGTTGCTGTGGGTAACGACGTAGAAACACGTTCGCAAATTCAAACGGGTTCTATCCTGCTTGAGTCGATGAAAGTCGCGGGTGAGTAATTCAATTAAAGCGAATCTGATGAATTAAAAAAGGGAGCCGTGGCTCCCTTTTTGTTTTCTGTATTTCGCCAAAAATTGGCTAACTGCTTATGCTAACTAGATCAGTATGGTCGCTAAGCCTAGGAACACCGATAGGCCAATAACATCGGTTACTGTGGTCAGTGCCATACCGCCAGCAAGGGCTGGATCGATATTCATCTTCTTCAACATCACTGGGATAGTTACACCAGCAATACCTGCGACAATCAAGTTGGTCATCATCGCCGCTGAGATGATGCCTCCCAGTATCCAGTTACCTTTCCAAGCCACCACGATACCACCAATGATAACGGCCCATAGAACGCCGTTTAGGAAGCCGATGGCCGCCTCTTTGAGTAGTAGTTCGCGTTTGTTACTGTCACCGATATGACCGAGTGCCAAACCACGAATCACCAGAGCAACGGTTTGGTTACCCGCAACACCCCCCATCGAAGGCACGATAGTCATCAGAACCGCAATCGCTGCCATTTGATCGAGCGTTGCTTCAAACATGTTTGATACAGATGCTGCCGCCAGTGCTGCGAGTACGTTAGCACCAAGCCACACACTACGACGACGAGCAGATTTTACGACCGGTGCGAAGGTATCTTCGTCATCGTCCATACCCGCCATACTCATCATTGAGTGTTCGGCATCTTCACGGATAACATCAACCACGTCATCGATGGTGATACGACCAACAAGGTGCTGGTTACTATCGATGACAGGCGCAGAAACCCAGTTACGACGTTCAAACAGGCTCGCGATATCTGACGCACTGGTTTCTACCGCGATCGCTTCGTCGGCATCATCCATCACTTCTGAAACAGGGACATCAGGTTGAGTCGTTACTAGCGTGGTAAGTGATAGGTTACCGATAAGACGTTCTTCTTCATCAATAACATACAGAGCATCAGTTGCATCCGGCAGTTCGCCACGCATACGCATGTAGCGCAATACAACGTCAACATCGACATCACCACGAATCGTGATTACGTCGGTGTTCATGATCGCACCCGCTGAATCTTCAGGGTACGACAGGGCAGTTTCAACTAATGCACGATCGACGGAGTCCATTTGAGAAAGGACTTCGCGAGAAACATCGTCGGGTAGGCTTCGAAGTACGTACGCGACGTCATCGGTTTCCATACCTTCGGTTGCTTCTGCCAAGGTCTCAGGTGCCATTTTCGACACAAGAGCATCTTTGACGTCTTCGTTTAGTTCATCAAGAATTTCACCGTAGTCTTCAGGATCGGTGAGTTGCCAGAGTACGTCACGACTTTTGCGAGGGGAGGCTTCTAAAAGGTGTGCAATATCTTCAGGCTCCATGTCCTGAAGTTGTCGGCGTACGTGAACAAATCGGCCGTTTTCTAGGGCTTCGCTGACTTCTTGGAGGGTTTGGTGAGCTTGGTCGAATTCTAATTGCTCTGCCATATTTTCCTCCTATCTCATTATTCTTACAATGCTTGGAATAGTAACTTAATTCTAGGGCTTATTTAAATCATAAACTTAGGTAGAACTAAGATTTAATATAGGTTGGTTCACCGTTTGAGTTTGCGGTGTTGTGAGTAAAGCGTCTTAGCTACTCACCCTCATCAAATTTATCTTCGATAAGGTGGCAAACGGCATCAAGTGCTTGTTGTGAATCAGTACCCGAAGCTTGAATCGTGATGTGTTGGCCTTGGGCTGACTCCAGCATCAATAGTCCCATTACGCTGTCTGCGGTGGCACTTTTATCTTCTTCACTATGAATTGTGATAGTGGCATCAAAGCTTTGTGCAAGCTCAACCAACTTTACGGCCGCTCTAGCGTGAAGACCCAAACGGTTTTGGATCAGTACAGTTCGAGTTAATTCCATGGTTAGCCCTGTTGGTGCGTCTCTAAAGAGGCATGTCTGATTTGAACTTGATGACCAAGTTGTTCGAAGTACTCACCAATTTTCTGGGTTAGATAGACCGAGCGGTGTTTGCCGCCAGTACAGCCAATCGCGACCGTTAGGTAACTGCGATTGTTCTTCTCTAACATTGGTAACCACTGTTCAACAAAGCCTTGGATCTGTTGCTTGAGTTCCAGAACTTCTGAGTGTTCTTCTAGAAAGGAGTGAATTGGTGCATCTAGCCCGGTTAGTGGTCGTAGTGCAGGTTCCCAGTGAGGGTTCGGCAAAAAGCGAACATCAAACACGTAGTCGGCATCACTTGGCAAGCCATACTTAAAACCGAAAGATTGAAAGACGATGATCAGCTCTTGCTTCTCTTTGCCTTCAACTTTAAATCGAACCTTTTCACTCAATTCGTAGAGGTTGCAGTCACTGCTGTCGATCACAATGCTGGCGTGCTCTGCGAGAGGTGTCAGAAGTGTCTTCTCTAAATCAATCGCTTGCTCAAGAGAGAGCTTTTCTTGGCCAATTGATAAAGGGTGGATTCTGCGGGTTTCGCTGTAGCGCTTAAGGAGTGTCTGCTTGCTGGCATCGAGGAACAATACATCAACATCGATGTTTGTAGCTGACTCGAGTTGCTCGAGCGTGTCGGTGACTAACTGAGGCTCTTTCGGTAGGTTACGTATATCAATACTTACCGCAACGTTTTGGTTGCTTTCGCGTACCGATTCGACAAAGTTGTTGAGCAGGTTTACTGGTAGATTATCGACACAGTAATACCCCAAGTCTTCTAGGACTCGTAACGCAACACTTTTACCGGCCCCTGATTGGCCACTAACCACGATTAATCGCATGTTATTGCTCGCAAGTTGGCACTTGAATCATGATGTCGTAAAGCTCTTGATCGCTCTGAGCATTACGCAGCTGTTTAAGAGTCTGCTTGTCGTTTAGTCGTTCTGCCATACAAGAAAGGGTTTTTAGATGCTCTTTGCATTGTTCGCTAGGAACAAGCAGGGCAAATAGTAGGTCGACAGGACGATTATCAATCGCATCAAATTCGATAGGATCTTGGCATTGCAGTAATACAGCTATCGCTTTATCACTGACATTCATACGAGCATGGGGAATCGCGATACCATTACCAATACCGGTACTGCCCATCTTCTCACGGCTCAACATACACTCAAATAGCTCTGTTGAATCTTGACCGCAGCTCTCAGCTGCTATCTGGCTGATGAGCTCAAGGGCTCTTTTTTTGCTTGTGCATTGGACTGCACTTTTGGTGCAGTCCAATGAAAGTACTTCGCTTAATTGCATGTTAGTGACTACTTAGCTTTTCTTTGTGCTTGTTGAGTTGGCGGACGAGTTTATCAACCAATGAATCAATCGCGGCATACATGCTTTCATCTGTTGCTGTCGCATGGATTTCCCCCTGATTTATATGCAGGGTAGCTTCTGCGATTTGATTGATTTTCTCAACTTTTAAAACAACCTGAACGCTATTGATATGATCAAAGAAGCGCTCAAGTTTGTCGAATTTGGTGTGAACATAGTCTTGCATTGAATCGGTAAGATCAACGTGATGGCCTTGAATATTGATTTGCATAGACTTTCCTTTTCAGTTGGTTGCCTGATCATAGTTGCTAAGTAACTAGCGACTAAATGAGCTTATAGCAGGCGTTTACGCTGACTCGATGGGGCAATGCCCAGAGACTCACGGTATTTCGCTATGGTACGTCTAGCTACCTGAATTCCTTGGTCAGCCAGTAAAGCAGCAATCTTACTATCACTTAGAGGCTTCGCGGTATTTTCCGCTGCGACAAGCTTCTTGATGAGTGCGCGAATTGCTGTAGATGAACATTCACCGCCATTGTCAGTGCTGACATGGCTTGAGAAAAAGTATTTGAGCTCGAAGATGCCACGTGGCGTATGCATGAATTTTTGAGTCGTCACACGAGAGATCGTGGATTCGTGCATATCAACAGCTAACGCAACATCATTAAGAACCATTGGCTTCATCGCTTCTTCGCCATGTTCGAAGAAATCACGCTGATGTTCAACAATGCATCGCGCAACTTTGAGTAGCGTCTCATTTCGGCTCTCTAGGCTTTTAATTAACCACTTTGCTTCTTGCAAATTTGAGCGGATGTATTGATTGTCGGCGCTGTTGCCTTTACTGCCCAGATCAGCGTACTGCTGATTCACTTTCAACTTAGGCACGCTATCAGGGTTAATGGTCACTAACCATTTGCCAAGGTCTTTGAAGACAGATACATCTGGAACCACATACTCAGTTTCATCCGGAGTAATCTTACTGCCAGGACGAGGGTCCAGCTGTTGAATCAGTTGCAAAACTTCACGTAGTTCTGCTTCTTTCAACTTGGTCTCTTTGATAACCAGTTTGTAATCGCGATTGCCGAGTTGGTCGATATGGCTAGTAAGTACTAACTTAGCTTCGTTAAGCCAAGGCGTATCTTGGGGAAAGGTTGCCAGTTGCAGTAACAAGCAATCTTGCAGGTTGACTGAACCGACACCTAGCGGATCAAACTGCTGAATTCGTTTACGTACCGCTTCAATTTCATCAAGCTCGATCTCTTCATTGTCGAAGTTTTCAAGGATGTCTTCACAAGTTACAGTGAGGTAGCCGTAGTCGTCGATGGCATCGATTAATGCAAAAGCGATGCTTCGGTCGGTGTCAGTGAATGGCGTTAAGTCGAGTTGCCAAAGTAGGTAATCGTGCAGGCTTTGAGTGGTTTCGCCTTGATAAACCGGCATGTCGTCATCAATCGCAATACCCGTGTTACCGGTGTTCGCGCTGTAGACGTCTTCCCAAGTTGTGTCGATTTCTAGTTCGTTGCCAATCTCTGATTTTTCGATTAAGTCTGAGCTATCAGGTAAGTCTTGCTCTGTGGCTTCAACAGTTTCTTTTTCGTCACTGCTAGGTTTTTCTTCCGATGTTGGCGTATCTTCATTGCCTTCTTCGACATCGAGTAGTGGGTTAGATTCAAGTGCTTCTTGAATCTCTTGCTGCAAATCTAAAGTAGACAATTGCAACAAACGAATCGCTTGCTGCAATTGAGGAGTCATTGCTAACTGTTGGCCTAGCTTAAGTTGTAATGAGGGTTTCATTCAGTGTGACTTACCTAGTTATTATTCTTAGAACTCTCGATACTCTCTATATAATCATAGACGGAATTGTTCGCCTAGATAAACTTGTTTAACTTGTTCGTTATTGAGAACATCTTCAGGAGTACCCTCAGCGATCAGGTGTCCTTGGCTTACGATGTAAGCTTTTTCACACACGTCTAATGTTTCACGAACGTTGTGGTCGGTAATCAAAACACCCAAGCCGCGATCACGCAGGTGAACAATGATTTTTTTGATATCGATTACTGAGATCGGGTCAACACCGGCGAATGGTTCATCCAATAGAATGAACTGCGGGTTTGCTGCTAGTGCACGAGCAATCTCTACACGACGACGCTCACCACCCGACAGAGCCATACCATTGCTGGTGCGGATATGTTGGATGTGGAACTCTTCTAGCAGGTCTTCCAGCTTATCTTGGCGTTGTTCGTTGGTCATTTCATCACGGGTTTGTAAAACCGCCATGATGTTGTTCTCTACGGACAACTTACGGAAAATCGATGCTTCTTGAGGCAGGTAACCGATACCAAGACGAGAGCGGCTGTGCATTGGTAAGATACTGATGTCTCGGTCATCAATGCTGATGGTACCTTCATCACGCGCCACCAAACCAACAATCATATAGAAAGATGTGGTTTTACCTGCACCGTTAGGCCCAAGCAGACCGACGATCTGGCCTGACTCTACCTGTAAGCTTACATCGGTAACAACCTTACGTTTACTGTAGGTTTTCGCTAGGTTTTTTGCTTTAAGAACAGCCATCGTTACTTATTCACTTCCGTTGGTTGTAAAACCGTTGACACTCGTTTGTTTTCACCACTGTCAGCGACTAATTTCTGAGAACCGATCTGGTAAGTGATCTTAGAACCGCGAATGATGCTGCCATCTTGAGATAACATCGCATTCTTAGTCATGATCAGTCGGTCGGCAACAAGCTGGTAGTGCAGGTCGTCAGCTTCACCGTAGAGTGTCTTACCGTCGTCAGTAAGCTGAGAGAAGGTTGCTGGCTTACCGAAGCCTTGAATTTCTTCAATCTCACCGTTTACGGCGTTACGAGTAACAATAACCTTATCGGCATTGATATTGATGCTGCCTTGTTTAAGGTTCACATCACCAAGGAAAGTCACTTGGTTACTTTTCATATCCAATTGCTGGCTGTCTGAGTCAATGTAGACAGGTTGCTCACTATCCGAAGACAGAGCATAGACATTAGGTGCCGCAAGGGTCAAAGCGAATAAACTAAGGTGTAAGAGTTTCATATCTACCTTGAACAGAATTAAAGAGGGTTGCATTGTTGGTACCGAAGTTACCTTTCATTGCTTGTCCCTCAGTTTCAAAAAATGTACCGATCATATGGACCGGAGTCTCTGAATAAAAATCTCGGCTAGGCAGCTCAACAACCATTTTATCTGTGGTCATTGTATCGAAGCTGGCTTCTGGCAACAGGTTCTTTGCCACGACGTTGTCATAAAACGTGACAACTTGATTCTCATCCATAATCGCGCGATCAGCGGTGACTTGCCATTCAATCGTGTGCCCTTCACGGAATACCGAAAGAACTGGGTTTTGAAAGTGCGTATCGCCAACTACTGAGTAGTGTTCTAAATACGTCGATTCAACCTGATAGCTGCGAATACCGCTTTCGTCGTAGCTAATGTTGTTCAGGCTTTTGCCACTAAACGCGGGCAGCTCCAAATTTGGAGCCACTTGTATCGTTGATGTTTGCTCTTTGTCGTACAAGTAATAGGTCGACCAAGAGGCAATAAATATGAGTATTAAATAGATAATACGAGTAAAACTCATATGCTTAAACCTTTATGCACGTCGAGTTCATTTCTTGCTTGTAAAATAAGGTCACAGACTTCACGTACCGCGCCATGACCACCGTTAATGGTTGTCACGTAGTTTGCACGCTTTGCAAGTAGCGGGTGCCCATCTGCCACACAGACCTTCAAGCCAACTTTTTCCATTACAGGCCAGTCAATCAGATCGTCTCCGATGTAACCTGTATTTTCAGGGTTTACAGAAAGCTTATCGCAAATATCTTGGTATGCCTTAACTTTATCGTCTTGACCTTGATAAATCAGCTTAATGCCTAGAGCGGTCATACGATTCTCAACAATTTGAGATTTGCGACCCGTGATGATCGCGATTTCAATGCCTGCGTTCATCAGTGATTTGATACCGTAACCGTCACGAGTGTGGAAGGTTTTCAGCTCTTCACCGTTGTTGCCCATGTAGATGCGACCATCAGAGAAGACACCATCGACATCGCAAATCAGCAGTTTGATCTCTTTTGCAATTGCAAATACATCTGAATTAACAGTGCCGTATAGAGTTTCGACTGTCTGTGTCATTACATTACTCCTGCTTTCAGTAAGTCATGCATGTTTAACGCTCCGACTAATTTACCTTCTTGGCATAACATCAGGCCATTGATGCTCTTCGCTTGCATCAAGTTTAAGCCCTCAACCGCGAGCATGTTTGGCTCGGCTACCGTCGGGTTTAGCGTCATCACATCACCGATCTGCGTGTTATGGATATCAACGCGTTTGTCTAAGATACGGCGTAAATCACCATCGGTAAAAATACCGGCCATTTGGCCATCTTCACCAACGATTGCTGTCATGCCTAAGCCTTTCTGAGATATCTCTAGTAGAGCGTCTCTTACTAGTGCGTCGGGTGCTACAACAGGAAGTGAATCGCCTGTGTGCATGATGTCGTCGAGCTTCAACAGCAGCTGACGACCTAAAGCGCCACCAGGATGAGACAGGGCAAAGTCTTGAGCGGTGAAGCCTCGAGCCTGCAAAAGTGCAACGGCTAATGCATCACCCATGACCAAAGTCGCCGTGGTGCTTGTTGTTGGTGCTAAGCCCAGCGGACAAGCTTCTTCCGGTACTGAAATTTGTAAATGGATATCAGACAGGGTTGCCATGTTTGATGCTGGCTTGCCTGTCATGCTGATGATCTTGATGCTCAGACGCTTTAACACAGGAAATAGGCTGAGGATTTCTCCCGATTCGCCGGAGTTGGATATTGCAATCACAATATCACCAGGTTCGATCATGCCTAAGTCGCCATGCGCCGCTTCGCCTGGGTGAACAAAGAAAGCCGATGTCCCGGTACTTGCCAATGTTGCTGCGATTTTGTTGCCAATGTGGCCTGATTTACCCATGCCCATCACAACGACTTTGCCTTTGTTGTTCAGGATAAGGTCGCAAGCTTTACAAAAATCATCATTAAAATATTGGTCTAATTGAGTGAGACCTGCAACTTCGGTTTCCAAAACTTGTTTTGCAACGCTGCGGTAATCAAATGGCTGAGACATCAAATACTCCAAGTACGGGAAGTTAAATCAACAATTAAGCCGACATGTTCATTAATAGGTAACTTTGGTAGGCCACGAACGTCACAATTAACACGCCGCCTTCAATACGATTCACACTACGAGATTTTCCTAGTGCCATCACAACAAGTAGTAGCGATACGCCTAGCATTACCCAGAAGTCACGACCCATAGCGAACTCGCTCAAGATCGAAGGGTTTAGGATGCCCGGGATACCCATAACAGCAAGGATGTTGAATACGTTTGAACCAATGATATTACCTACAGCCATATCATCTTCACCCTTCATAACGCCGGCTAGTGATGCTGCAAGTTCAGGAAGGCTAGTACCAACAGCAATGATGGTTAAACCAATGACAAGGTCGCTCATGCCGAAGAACTTCGCGATGATCACAGCGTTATCTACCAGCATATCAGCAGCTAAAGGTAGGACGATTAGACCAATCACGACCCACATTGCAGCCTTAGGGTTACTTACGCCTTCAGGGATCTCTGATTCTTGCTCATCAAGGAAAGCATCGCCGTTCTTTTTCTCGCTGCGGCTGATTTGCAACATAGCAAACAAAAACGCGGCAAAAAGAACAAACAACAACACGCCTTCATAGAAGCCTAAATGGTTATCCCACAATAGGGCGCCCGCTAGCAGAGTGACACCGATCATTAATGGTAGTTCACGACGAATCACGCCTGAGCTAATCGATAACGGCTTGATAAGGGCTGTAATACCTAAAATCAGCGCGATGTTGGCGATGTTAGAGCCCAGTACGTTGCCTACAGCTGTATCTGTTTTGCCATCAAGGGCTGCTGTCGCAGAAACCATCATTTCAGGAGCCGAAGACCCCATTGCTAAGATCGTCATACCGATAACTAGTGGTGAAATACCGAAGTTGCGAGCAAGAGCAGCGGCACCGTAAACCAGCTTATCTGCACTCCACACCAAAAAACCTAGACCGATAATAAGAAACGCAATCGCTTCAAGCATGATGATTCCTAAAAAATTAATAAAAACGGAGAATTAACCGCTAATTTTGACCTGTTGCTAGATAAAAGGGAAGTCACTCGGCAAATTAATTACCAGTTAGCAGGCAAGAAAGAGAGATCAATAGATAATTTCCTAATGCTTTCAAATCCCTGCATAGATTCCTGTTTAATATGAATTAATTGAACAGTGCTTTTAATTCTAAAGTAGACTCATTATTATTGCAGCCATAATTGGCGTTTTTTAAAGCAAGGAAACAACAAAAATATGTTGAACACTGAGCTTGTGAAAGTTAAGAACCTCAGCTTCTCACGCGGTGACCGCGTTATCTTTGATGACATCAGTTTAGAGGTGCCTCAAGGCAAGATAACCGCCATCATGGGGCCGTCTGGGATCGGCAAAACGACTTTACTGCGTTTGATCGGTGGGCAACTGCCGCCAGATGAAGGCGAAGTTTGGTTTGATGGTGACAATATCCCTGCATTATCACGTCGAAAGCTATATCAAGCACGTAAGAAAATGAGCATGCTATTCCAATCGGGTGCGCTTTTTACGGATCTCAATGTCTTTGATAATGTGGCGTTTCCGCTGCGAGAGCACACTGAACTTAATGAAAAATTCATTCGTACCATCGTATTACTTAAGCTTGAAGCGGTAGGATTACGTGGTGCTGCGCAATTGATGCCGAGTGAGTTGTCTGGCGGAATGGCTAGGCGTGCCGCACTGGCGCGCGCAATCGCACTGGATCCAGAACTTATCATGTACGATGAGCCGTTTGTTGGCCAAGATCCCATCACCATGGGCGTATTGGTTGAATTGATACGAAATCTCAATCAAGCCTTGGGCTTAACCTCGATTGTTGTTTCTCACGATGTGCCAGAGGTGATGAGTATTGCTGATTGGGTTTACCTCATGGCAGATAGCAAGATTATTGCCGCTGGAACACCTGATGAGTTGTACAACAATAGCGATCCGAGAGTGCAGCAATTTTTGCAAGGCGAAGCCGATGGTCCAGTACCATTTAGATTCCCTGCGAAGAGCTTAGAAAAGGATTTGTTTTAATATGATTGTTAAAACTATTGCGGGTGTCGGTAAGCGTACACTTGCGAGCTGTGAGTCATTTGGTCGAGCAAGCCTGATGTTATTTGGGGCTTTGTTTGGCATCCCGCGACTAAAAAACTTCCCCTTATTAGTAAAACAACTTTATAGCGTTGGCGTTCAGTCATTGGCTATTATTTTAGTTTCGGGTCTGTTTATCGGCATGGTGCTCAGCCTGCAGGGCTATGTCGTGTTAATTGACTACGGCGCTGAGGGAAACCTTGGTCAAATGGTCGCGCTTTCACTGTTGCGTGAGTTGGGGCCTGTGGTGACTGCGTTATTATTTGCAGGTCGAGCCGGTTCAGCACTCACGGCAGAGATTGGGTTAATGAAGGCAACAGAGCAGATCTCAAGCCTTGAGATGATGGCCGTTGACCCTCTTAAACGCATTATTGCACCACGTCTTTGGGCCGGGCTTATCTCAATGCCATTGCTTGCTATGATTTTTATGGCGGTAGGTATTTGGGGCGGTCAACTGGTTGGTGTTGATTGGAAAGGCATTGATCACGGCAGTTTCTGGTCTGCGATGCAGTCTTCAGTAGAACTTGGCCGAGATATTGGTAACAGCATGATCAAATGCATGGTCTTCGCTATCACCGTAACTTGGATCGCACTTTTCAATGGTTATGACGCAGTACCGACTTCAGAAGGTATCAGTCAGGCAACCACACGCACTGTAGTGCACTCTTCTCTAGCGGTACTAGGGCTAGATTTTGTTCTTACCGCATTGATGTTTGGGAATTAATCATGCAACAAACTCGAAAATTAGAATTATGGGTCGGCACCTTTGTTATTGCCGGAATTTGCGCAATCTTAATCATGATCTTTCAAGTCGCTGACGTAAAAGGCATAGGTTCGAACCATACTTACAATCTAAAAGCGACCTTTGACAACATTGGCAGCCTAAAAGTTCGTTCTCCAGTGAAAGTGGGTGGCGTCGTTGTTGGACGAGTTAAAAGCATTGAGCTTGATACCGAGAGCTACCTTCCTGTCGTTGAACTGTCTATTGACGGGAAGTACTCACAATTTCCAGATACCTCTAGTGCTCAAATTTTAACATCTGGCTTAATTGGTGAGCAGTACATTAGTCTGGTTCCAGGCTTCATTTTTGATGATGAAGAGATGTTGGTCGATGGTGATTCAATTGAAGACACTAAGTCAGCATTGGTACTAGAAGATTTGATTGGCCAAGTGCTGTATAGCGTTGGTGGGTCTAATGACAGCGAAGCTAAGGAATAAGATAATGTTGAAAACTATTAGTTATTTAAAAGCTATTGGTTACTTGAAATCAATGTTTATGGCGGCAATGGCGTTGCTTATTTCTACCCAAGCCTTTGCTGCAGAATCGATTGACCGTACTCAGCCTTACCAGATGATGACTCAAGTTGCCGAAGTGGCATTTGAGCGTTTGAAGAGTGAACAAGACAACATCCACCAAGATCCAGAGTTATTGAAGGTCATCGTGGAAGAAGAGTTGATGCCTTATGTGAATGCACAATATGCAGCTCTTAAGTTACTTGGACCAAACTTGAAAGGCGCGGATAGAAAAGACGTGGGCGTGTTTATCGATTCATTCCGTAAATACCTTGTTTCTTCTTATGCCCAAGTGCTGACTCAATACACAGATCAGACGATTGAATTTGGTCCAGAACCAAAAATCAAAGCGGATAGCCGCATTACCAGTATCAAGGTCGACATCATCGATACGCCGCGACCAAACATTAAGCTTGAATTTAAGCTTCGCAAAGACAAGAAATCTGGCGAGTGGAAAGCATTTGATATGGTTGCCGAAGGTATTAGCTTGTTGTCGAGCAAGCAATCGGAGTGGAATACTAAGATTCGTCAAGAAGGCATCTTACAAGTTGCAGACGAACTAGAGAAATTAGCCGCACAACCGATTCGTTTTGAGAGTAACAAATAATGAGCCATTCTCAATGGCAAGCACTAAGCTCTAAAGAGTATCAACTGTTCGGTGATTTAGACCGAGACAGTGTCCCTGCAATCTGGCGTATATTGGAAAAGTGGCAAACGACGGAATCGAGCGTTGAAATTGACCTTAGCCATATAAATCGAGTCGATTCAGCAGGAATGGTGATGCTAATTCACTTATTAGAGCATGCAAAAAATCAAAACTGTCATATAATGCTCAGTTTCGTGCCAGAACAATTACGAACGTTGTTCCAATTGAGCAATATCCAGCCAATGATGGCAGAACACATAAAAAATTAGGCAGGAGCTATTTGTGGACAGCACAAAAGTACAAGAATTATTAGCAGAAGCACTGAACCTTCAGGAAATTTTCGTGAAAGGGGAAGGCAGTCATTACGAAGTTGTTGCGGTTGATCCATGTTTTGACGGCATGAATCGAGTTAAGAAGCAGCAACTAATCTACGGCCCACTAATGGAATACATTCAACGCAATGACATCCATGCTCTTTCTATTAAGGCTTTCACGCCGGAAGAGTGGGAACGTGATAAGAAACTGATGTCACTTTAAGGTTTATGATGGAAAAGTTTCGAGTTATTGGATCGGATAAGCCGCTAAGCGGTGAAGTGACGATCTCAGGCGCAAAAAATGCAGCGCTACCTATCTTATTTGCTTCAATTCTTGCTGAAGAGCCAGTGGAAGTAAGTAACGTTCCTCACCTACGTGACATCGATACTACGATGGAACTGCTTAAGCGTTTAGGCGCAAAAGTATCGCGTAATGGTAGTGTTCATGTTGATGGCAGCGAAATTAATGAATTTTGTGCGCCTTACGATTTAGTGAAAACAATGCGTGCTTCTATCTGGGCTTTAGGTCCTCTAGTCGCTCGTTTTGGTGAAGGCCAAGTGTCACTTCCAGGCGGTTGTGCAATTGGTGCTCGACCTGTTGATCTGCATATCCACGGTCTAGAGCAACTAGGTGCGACCATTAAGTTGGAAGATGGTTATGTGAAAGCAAGTGTTGATGGCCGTCTGAAAGGCGCGCACATCGTGATGGATAAAGTAAGTGTGGGTGCCACCATTACTATCATGTGTGCAGCAACGCTAGCGGAAGGAACAACAGTACTCGATAACTCAGCGCGTGAGCCTGAGATTGTTGATACGGCTGACTTCCTAAACAAACTGGGTGCTAAAATTTCTGGCGCAGGTACAGATACGATTACTATCGAAGGCGTTGAACGTCTTGGTGGTGGCCAACACTCTGTGGTTGCTGACCGTATTGAAACAGGTACTTTCCTGGTTGCTGCTGCTGTTTCTGGCGGTAAAGTGGTTTGTCGCAACACCAACGCTCATCTTCTTGAAGCTGCCTTAGCGAAGCTTGAAGAAGCGGGTGCGAAGGTTGAAACGGGCGAAGACTGGATCAGTCTTGATATGACGGGTCGTGAACTGAAAGCGGTGAAAATCGTAACGGCACCTCACCCTGGTTTCCCAACCGACATGCAAGCACAGTTTACTCTGCTTAACATGATGGCGAAGGGCAGTGGTGTTATCACTGAGACTATCTTTGAAAACCGTTTTATGCACATTCCTGAGTTACAGCGAATGGGTGCAAAAGCGGAAATCGAAGGTAACACGGCTATCTGTGGTGAAACGGAAAAACTGAGCGGCGCTCAAGTAATGGCAACGGACCTTCGCGCATCTGCGAGCCTTGTTATTGCTGGCTGTATTGCTCAAGGTGAAACCATCGTTGACCGTATTTATCACATCGATCGTGGCTACGATAAGATTGAAGATAAATTGTCAGCCTTAGGCGCAAACATTACACGATTTAGTGAGTCGAACTAACCTAGGTTAGTGGATTCATGAATCAGTAAGATGAAAACATAAAAGTCGGAACCTTGGTTTCGGCTTTTTTATAGTTGTATTTACCGCGAGTAAATCTATTGCTCATTTTTGCGCGAATAGATGAATCAACTTGGCGGTCGGTGAGGAACAAAATGATAGCAATATTACGTATTTTCGCAGTGGCGATATTTGCGATTCTTATGTTTGTATTTGGTTGTGGTTACTGCCTATTAAGTCCACGCAACCCGAAACACGTATTTACCTTTGGCCGTTATTTCGGCCGCATGTCGAAGATCTTCGGCATGAAGTTAGAGCTTCGCATCCCAGAAGATGCCTACTCTCGCGGCCAACATGTTTATGTGGCGAACCACCAAAACAGCTGGGATCTATTCACGATTTCATCAGCGGTAACGCCAAAAGTGGTAACTGTTGGTAAGAAAAGCCTAGTGTGGATGCCTCTATTTGGTCAGCTTTACTGGTTGACGGGTAACATCCTAATTGACCGTGCTAACCGTAGCAAAGCGGTAGGTACGATTGATCAGGTCGTGACGAGTCTAAAAGAGAGCGATGTTTCAGTTTGGATGTTCCCTGAAGGCACTCGTTCTCGTGGCCGTGGTCTGCTGCCATTCAAAACAGGTGCATTCCATGCTGCGATTGGTGCTGGCTTGCCTATCATCCCTATCGTGTGTAGCTCAACCGGTGGCGTGAAGCTAAACCGTTGGAACAATGGTCACGTGATTGTTGAAATGCTGCCACCAATCAGCACTGAAGGCTACGACAAGTCTAATGTTCGTGAACTGGCTAACCTAGCTCGTGAGCAGATGGCTGCGAAACTTGAAGAGTTAGACAAAGAAGTGGTTGAGCTTAATAAAAAGTAATTATCTAAGCGAAACGATGAACAATAAAAAAGGTTGCCAACGGGGCAACCTTTTTTGTATCTAATAAACACTCAGCATTACGCTAAGTCGTTTATCCGAAGGTGTTTAATCTAGAGATTAAAAGCTATTTGCGAACCGCAATAGCTTCGATCTCGATACCTACATCTTTTGGTAGACGAGCTACTTCAACACATGAACGTGCAGGGTAGTTTGCAACGCCGTGCTCATCGAAGAATTTGCCGTAAACCTCGTTTACTGTGCCGAAGTCGTTTAGGTCTTTAACGAATACCGTTAGTTTTACGATGTCTTTTACAGTCAGGCCTGAAGCTTCAACAACCGCTTGAACGTTGTCTAGAGATTGGCGAGCTTGCTCTGCGATATCAGCAGATACTTCACCAGTTGCTGGATTTACTGGGATTTGACCAGAAGTCAGTACCATGTTGCCAAGGTCAACGCCTTGTACGTATGGGCCGATTGCAGCTGGAGCAGATTCTGTGTGAAGTACTTTAGTCATTGGTTTATTCCATCAGTTATTAGATAAAAATCAATTTTCAGTGTGCCTTCAAACTTTGGATAGGTAAAGCGCAAAATACCCCGCACAGGCGAGGTATTTGATAGTTTTTACATTCGGTCTGCTTTGCCGTATGACGTTATCTTTCTGTTACGATCTCGCGAGAGAAAACTTTTTCGCAATACTTACACTTCAATCGAATATCTTCTTTCTTTTCAAAGATCTTAAAGCTACTTTCAACCGGTTCATTGTGAGTAATACAGTTGGTGTTTGGACACTCGAACACATCGTTGATTTGCTCAGGAAGTTCTAGTGGTAGTTTCTTAACCACTTCGTAATCTTCGATTTGATTCACTGTTGCGTGAGGCGCATAAAGTGCCAGCTTGCTCGCCTGTTCTTCTGTGATAAACACATTCTCAATCTTGAGCAGGTCTTTTCCGCCTAGTGCAGAAGACGGTAGATTCAGGCCAATCGTCACGCGCTGATGAGAATTGTGCATGTCGAACAGTTTTAGAACCTTGATCCCGATATTGGCTGGGATATGGTCGATAACAGTACCGTTTCTGATTGCTTCAACTTTTAATTGAGTCTCTTTAGACATTATATCTCTCCTCTACAGCGTTTCGTTAAGAACAAGGGCTAGCAATGCTTCACGGGCGTAAACACCATTCTCTGCTTGCTGGAAGTAGTAAGCGTAAGGTGTTTTATCGACATCGACAGTAATTTCATCAACGCGAGGAAGAGGGTGCAGAACCTTCAGGTTATCGCGTGCATTTTCCAGCATCGAAGCGGTCAGGATGTATGCGGATTTTATGTGCGCGTATTCTGACTCATCGAAGCGCTCTTTTTGAACTCGAGTCATGTACAAGACATCGAGCTCAGGAATCACATCTTCCATGTCCGTCAATAGTTGGTACTTGATGCCCGCTTCATCAAGCTCTTCGCAAATGTAGTCTGGCATCGCTAGAGCTTCTGGAGCCACGAAGTAGAAACAGATGTTGTCGAACTTCGCTAGTGCTTGAGTCAATGAGTGAACCGTACGGCCGTACTTAAGGTCACCAACGAATGCAACGTTTAGGTTGTCGAGGCGGCCTTGTGTCTCAGCGATAGAGAATAGGTCTAGTAACGTTTGTGTTGGGTGTTGGTTTGCGCCGTCACCTGCGTTAATAACAGGTACACCGTTTGAGAACTCAGAAGCCAGACGCGCTGCGCCTTCTTGAGGGTGACGCATCACGTAAGCGTCAACGTATGAAGAGATAACCTGTACCGAGTCCGCTAGCGTTTCGCCTTTCTTTGCCAAAGAAGTGTTACCACCACTGTCGAAACCAATCACATCACCACCGATGCGTTGAATCGCAGTTTCAAAAGAGAGACGAGTTCGCGTAGAAGGTTCGAAGAAGCAGCTGGCAACAACTTTGTTCTTGATGAGTTCTGGGTTTGGCTCAGCCTTTAGCTGACCTGCCGTTTGAACAATTAATTCTAGCTCTTCACGAGAAAGCTCTGGAATTGAGATGATGTGCTTTTGATAGAGCGAATTCGCCATGATCTTCTTCCCCACAATAATGTATTGGCCATAAAAAAGCCCCCCATAATGGGAGGCTTTAAAAAAGTGCTGAAAAGCAGAATAGACGGCCTGGTAAGCATCTTAGCTTACGAGCAATATTTGGTGTTTTCACAATATTACTATGTGTTTTCACAATATCATTATGTTTTATCACAACATTGCTTGGCGTCATTTTCACTACTCTCAGACAAATTGCCGAGAATTATACGCTTTCAATTTGTGAGCGCAAGCGATTACATCAAGCTTTTGTTTACTTTCATTATTGTCTATTGACCAAGCGTCGCGACCATCACCGCCTTGATGGTATGCATGCGATTCTCAGCTTCATCAAACACAATTGAGTAATCCGATTCAAAGACTTCATCAGTAACTTCTAAACCATTCATTCCATACTTATCTGCGACTTGCTGGCCGATCACGGTTTCATTGTTATGGAAAGCGGGTAGGCAGTGCATGAATTTCACTTGAGGATTGCCAGTGAGCTTAATGACATCCATATTCACTTGGTATGGTTTCATTACCGCTACACGTTCGTCCCAAGCTTCAGGGGCCTCGCCCATTGAAACCCAAACATCGGTATAAAGGAAATCACAGCCTTGAACACCTTCAGCAACGTCTTCTGTCAGCGTGATGTTGGCACCTGTGCTTTGCGCGATAGCTTGGCACTCTTCAACAAGCTGCTCTTCTGGCCAAAAGGCTTTTGGCGCGACAAGGCGAATATCCATGCCCATCTTCGCGGCTCCGACTAACAGAGAGTTACCCATGTTATTGCGTGCATCGCCTAGATAAGCAAAGCTGATTTGGTGTAGATGCTTCCCGCGGCCATGCTCAAGCATAGTGAGGAAATCAGCCAAGATCTGAGTAGGGTGGAACTCATCGGTTAAGCCATTCCAAACCGGCACGCCCGCATAAGCGCCTAAGTCTTCAACGATACTCTGACCAAAGCCACGATACTCGATGCCATCGTACATGCGTCCCAATACACGCGCCGTATCTTTCATTGATTCTTTTTGACCAATCTGAGAACCAGAAGGGCCAAGGTAAGAGACTTGAGCACCTTGATCAAAGGCGGCCACTTCAAACGCACATCGTGTTCGAGTTGATGCTTTCTCGAAGATCAAAGCAATGTTTTTGCCGTTGAGTTTCTTCTGCTCAGTGCCTGCATACTTAGCTTTTTTTAGGTCAGCAGACAGGTCGAGTAAAAACTGAATCTCTTTAGGAGTAAAGTCGAGAAGTTTTAGAAAGTTACGATTGCGAAGATTAAAGGCCATCTCTCGCTCCTTGCGTATATAGAATCAATGAAGAACTTAGTTAAACATAAAAATGCTATATTTGTGAATATTTATTTTATCAATTTGATAAAAAAGGCCAGTAAATGAATACTGGCCTAGATAAGACTATTGAGTCTGTTTAACTGAGCTCTTTGACTTAGATACCGTCTCTTTCGATAGGGCAACTCATACAGCGAGCGCCACCTCGGCCACGACCTAGCTCATTGCCCGGAATCGTCAGAACTTCGATACCTGCTTTGTCGTATTTCTCATTGGTGTAAACATTACGTTCATAACCAATCACGGTACCTGGTTTCACTGTCAGTACGTTGTTTGCGTCATTCCACTGTTCACGCTCAGCTTCGTAGTTATCACCGCCGGTTGTGATGATCTTCAGTTGATCAAGGCCTAGCGCGCCTTCAATCGCTGACAGGTAGTTTTCAGCTTTCTCGACACGCATTTCGCCATTTTCTTTTGGCGTTAAGCGCCAAGTGTCTAGGTCTTTACGCACGATCTCTGGATAGACAGAGAACGTGTCGATATCCATGTGTGTCATCACCGTATCAAGGTGCATACAAGAGCGGTGTTTTGGTAGATCGATCGCAATCACTTCGCTCGCTTGGCCTGATCTAAATAGGCTAGCCGCTAGGTTTTCGACACCTTGTGGTTTCGTACGCTCTGAAATACCAACCAGTACCGCACCTTTACCGATAACCAGTACGTCACCGCCTTCAATGTTAGCGTTGTCGTAGTGAAGGTCTTCGTCACCAAAGTACTTAATGAAATCTTGGCCTGCGAACACTGGGTGCCAGCGGTAGATAGCACGCAGGTGGTTCGTTTCACGTTGACGTGCAGGCTTCATCATTGGGTTAAGCGATACACCACCGTAAACCCAGCAAGAAGTATCTCGCGTAAATAGGTGGTTAGGCAGTGGCTCGATAACGAAATCGAGTGGTCGATGCATTTTAGGCAGCATCGATGATGATTTGATAGGAAGCTCAGAGTAGGCCAAGCCACCGAGTAAGATCGTTGCTAGATGCTCATTATCCATTTGAGCAAGGTAGTTTCTTAAGTCACGGGCGAAAGTCGGCCCATAACGGAAATCTGAGATTTGAGTATTCAGCAACCACTCACGAGCCTGAGATACGGCAAGCGTTTCTACTAGCAGGTCATGCAGCAGTAGTACTTCTACGTCTTGGCTGCGCAGCGTTTCTGCAAAGGCATCATGTTCTTCACCAGCGGCTTCAACGGCAAGTACATCATCAAATAGAAGCTCATGACAGTTTGAAGGGGTGAGGTGGGTGAGTGCTCTTTCAGGTCTATTTAGGAGAACTCGTCTCAATTGACCGACTTCGGAGCCAACGTACAGCTTACTCATTTTGCATCCTTACTATTAATCCAGCGTCTATTTATGACAAGCTTGTCCGTAATATGCAAGTTTTGTAGATTGAGTTAATACAAGGTATTTGGGTAATAATTGGTCATAAAACCTGTGATTTTTAAGTTTATACAGATTAAATTCCAACTAACTGGCTATCGAACGGAACAACGTTTTTGAGGATCTATGCTCAATTCGTGGCTTGTTAAAATTGAATTTTGCTTATTAATCGTGATTTTTTATTCACTATTATGCACTTTTTGATAACAAGCTGAGGATTTATGCACCCCAAAAGCGGTTTAGCGTATGCACCTAACGTGACTAATCACGCAAGTTTTATTCAATAAGCCCTAAAGTGGCCACAAAAACGAAATGCTAAAATACGGCGTAGTTAATAAAATGTTGAAAATTTGTTTCTGTGATTTTGATTTCACTTTTGAATTGATATTGGCGCTGCGATCTCGCGATAAACTTACCTTTCTAGGCCTGATCTGGGTGGCTTTTCTGGACGAACCGTGCCATATTTCGTGGCAATCAAATTTGATCTTTTCATAGTCAACACTCTGGAGCAGACACATGTCTCACGAAGATGAATATCTATCAGTAGCGGAATTAATTGAATTTCAAAAGGAAGAGACTCGCGACATCATTACAGCATTAATTGAAGATGGTAGCGATCCTGAAGCTCTATACGATATCGAGCATCACCTATTTGCTGAAGATTTCGATGTGCTTGAGAAAGCGGTTGTTGAAGCATTCAAAATGGGCTTTGAAGTGCTTGAAGCTGAAGAGACAGAAGACGAAGATGGCAATAAGCTACTTTGTTGTGATGCAACGATGCAATGCACTCTGAATGCAGAAGCGATTGATGAGCAAGTTGAGAAGCTTGTAAACCTTGCAGAGAAGTTTGACATTATCTACGACGGCTGGGGCACTTACTACGAAGGTGAAGATGCTATCTACCCAGACGAAGATGATGAAGGCGAAGAGTAATTCTTTCCCAATTTTAAAAAATGCCAGCCTCGAGCTGGCATTTTTTTACCCTCAGAAAAATAAATGTCTTTATATGCATTCATTCATTATAATGCGTCAAAATTGATCTAGCTCAAGGAATGATATGCGGTTGCTTCTCGATGGTCTTTGGCAAATTTCGCCACTGACGGATCTCTCTATCCCACAAGATGACATCACCTTTCCGGCTCCGTTAAGCTCAAAGCTCCCTGATAGCTTGAGTGAAAGTCAAATTGCAGAGCAAGAGTGGCACCTGATGCACGACATCGAAGTGGATGACGCTATGTTAGCGTGTCCATTTGTTGAGTTAGTGATGGCTGGAGTCGATTATTTTGCTGAAGTTCGACTTAATGGTGTGGCTGTTTTTGATTGTGATGGTAGCCAAGCTGAATACCGTAAAGATATCCGTCCTTATATGCAGTCCGGCCGAAACCGTTTCGAGATCCTTTTCCTTGAAGAAGAGGAGAGCCTATTGCTTGAAGAAGACATGGATGACTCTGTATCTTCACAGGCTATCGCTAAATCTGATTCACGCATCGGGATTTGGCAAGCGCCATACCTGCAGTTCGTTCGAAACGTCAAGCTAGAGCAAGTTGTCACAGAGCAGATCTGGCACCACGGTGGTGGCTGTGAGTTTAAAGTGGATGTTATCTATCAAACGCTAAAGGCGGGGTTAGTATCGGCATCCATCAAGTTTAATGGTATGACTCTCGTGATGCCGATTGATGTACGCGCTGAACATACTGGCGTCGTGTTCCAGGTCGAAGCTCCTATCATTTTTGATATTGAGAATCCTAACCCCAAGTATCTATACCCATTAGAAGTGGTACTTGATGGGCAAGGAGAGAGTTCTTTTGTTGCCTTGAACCCAACTTCTTGCGTCAGTAACTTTCTACGTTAACTCCGTATATTTTAGCGTTATCTTCTTTCGCTATAGCGGCGCATTCTGCTTATAACGACTTGGCCATGACAACCTCACAAGCGTCGTGGCCTGTTTCTCCCCAAGCTGACTCAAGATGCTCAAACCCAAGCTTCTCATAGAGTTTGACCGCAGCACCCAAGCACTTCGTCGTTTCTAAATACATGTGTTGATACCCAAGTTGCTTGGCTTGCTTTAAGCTCAAAGCGACAATTCGCTTGGCTAGGCCATGCCCTCGAGTTTGCGGTAAGAAGTACATCTTTTGTAGCTCACACACATTGGGTTTACCTGCTAGAGGGGCAAAGCCACCGCCTCCGACGATCTTTCCGTTGTGTTCGATAACCCAGTACATTGCATTCGCTTGGCTATAGACAGAGTACATATCATCGAGTGTTGGGTCGGCTACGCCATAACCTTTATCTTCTGTGAGTCCATGCTCAGCCGAAACTTGGCGAATGATTTGTGCGATGCTTGGGTTGTCTTGCGGTGTAATGGGTCTAAGGGTGAACTCAGCAATTTGTTCCATGATCTGCCTATGAAAGGGTCACTAATATGTGACCCAATATATGGTGACTAAGCATGTTGGTGCAAACAGAATTGTTGTTGTGCCATTTGGTCGCCTGATTTACGTAACCAGACTTTCTCGTGGAAGTAGTAAGCAACGGTATTTAAAGTTGGCTCTAGCAAAGCCATCACGCCGCCTATGAAAGCATCTCCAGTCAACAAGTAGACAACGGTAAAGGCAACACTAAAGTGGATGGTAGCAAAGCTTGCTGTTTTTAATTTGGTCATCCACTGGCGAGCTTTAAGAGCTGGAACTTGAGCCCACGCCTTTTCATGAAAATAGAAGGCAACAGTATTCACAGAGGGCTCAATCATAGCGATTAAGCTACCAATTAAGATGTCGCCTGTTAGTACATAAGCGACACTAAATGCGATAGTAAAATGTAATGCAGCAAAGGTTAGTGTCTTTTTCATGATAATTACTCAGTCGTTGTGTTGTTTTGATAGGTCTATTATTGAGAATTATTATCATTAAGTATAATGGGAAGTAGAGATTAATTTGATAGATGAAACCTATCAATCAGTGCGGCTAGAGTGAGAAGCATTGGAATATTGGAATCAGGGACATAAAAAAAGGCTGGTCACCAAGACCAACCTTTCTATTTAGACAGAGAAGTTTGAAGCCTTCTCGTTCACTCGGTTTTAAAGCGCAGCGATTGTCGCTTTTTGCTCTTCAAGCTTAACAAGAGTTTCCTTGTAGCCTTCAAGCTTTTCACGCTCTTTCGCGATAACTGCTTCTGGTGCTTTAGCAACGAAACCTTCGTTACCTAGCTTACCTTCGATACGTTTAATCTCGCCGTGAGTCTTAGCGACTTCTTTATCTAGACGAGCAAGCTCTGCATCTTTGTCGATAAGACCCGCCATTGGGATCATCAACTCAGATTTGCCAACCAGTTTAGTTGCACAAGCAGGAGTCTCTTCACCATCAGCTAGAACTTTAATATCGTCTAGCTTAGCTAGAGAAGTAAGAACGATCTTGTTCGCTTCGATACGAGCGGCATCTTTCTCATCAGCAACCTTGATCATTACTTCTAAGCCTTGGCTTGGTGCAATGTCGTATTCCGCACGTAGGTTACGGATAGCAGTGATGAAAGTCTTAACCCATTCGATGTCGTCAACGATCTCAGCATTGAAGTTAGCTTCATTAAACTGAGGAAGCGCTTGAGTCATGATTGTCTCGCCTTCAACGCCGTCTACTAGCGGCTTAACGCTCTGCCAGATAGATTCAGTGATGTAAGGAAGAACAGGGTGAGCAAGACGCAGAGTCTTCTCAAGAACCGTGATAAGCGTGTAACGAGTCGCTTGTTGTTGAGCTTCAGTACCTTTCCAAAGAACAGGTTTAGTTAGCTCTAAATACCAGTCACAGAATTGGTTCCAGATGAATTCGTAAAGCGTGTTTGCTGCCATGTCTAGACGGTAGTTGTCTAGGTGAGCATTAAACTCTTTCGCTGCAACTTCAAACTGAGACTCAATCCACTTATCGGCTAGAGAGAATTCCATGTTTGCACGGTCTTCTACAGACAGTGACATGCCACAGTCGTGCTCTTCTGTGTTCATCAGTACGTAACGGCTTGCGTTCCATAGCTTGTTACAGAAGTTACGGTAACCTTCAAGACGCTTCATGTCCCAGTTGATGTCACGGCCAGTTGAAGCCATAGCAGCAAGAGTGAAACGCAGTGCGTCAGTACCGTAGGGTTCGATACCGTTTTCGAATGTTTTACGTGTGTTCTTTTCGATCTTAGCAGCCAGTTTAGGTTGCATCATGTTGCCACAACGCTTCTCTACTAGCTCTTCAAGGCCGATGCCGTCAATCATGTCGATTGGGTCAAGTACGTTACCTTTCGACTTAGACATCTTATCGCCGTTTTCATCACGGATAAGACCTGTCATGTAAACAGTTTTGAAAGGTACTTGAGCCTTGCCATCTTCGTCTTTCACGAAGTGCATGGTCATCATGATCATACGAGCAACCCAGAAGAAGATAATATCAAAACCAGATACTAGTACTTCAGATGGGTGGAATGTTTTCAGTGCTTCAGTATCTTCAGGCCAGCCTTGTGTGCCGAACGTCCAAAGTGCAGAAGAGAACCAAGTATCCAGTACGTCGTCGTCTTGCTTAAGCACAACAACAGGCGCTAGGTTGTTCTTTTCACGAACTTCTTCTTCAGTGCGACCTACGTAAACTTTACCATCGTTGTCGTACCATGCTGGGATACGGTGGCCCCACCAAAGTTGACGAGAGATACACCAGTCTTGCACGTCACGCATCCACGCGAAGTACATGTTTTCGTACTGCTTAGGTACGAATTGGATTTGACCATCTTCAACCGCTTTAACTGCAGGTTCTGCAAGAGGTGCTGTGCGCACGTACCATTGGTCAGTCAGCATTGGTTCGATAACCACGCCACCACGGTCGCCGTAAGGGACAGTCAGGTCGTGATCTTTGATCTCTTCAAGAAGACCAAGCTCATCGAATTCAGCAACGATAGCTTTACGTGCAGCAAAACGCTCCATGCCTTGGTACTTAGCAGGGATATCTGTTGAGTAAACATCGCTTTCTTCGCCGTTCGTAGTGAAGACTTCAGCAGCATCACGGATATCAGCGTTGAACGTTAGGATGTTGATCATCGGTAGGTTGTTGCGCTTACCCACTTCGTAATCGTTAAAGTCATGAGCTGGAGTGATCTTCACACAACCCGTGCCTTTTTCCATGTCTGCGTGCTCATCGCCTACGATAGGGATAAGACGGTTTACAACAGGAAGTAGGATTTCTTTGCCGATAAGATCTTTGTAACGAGGATCTTCTGGGTTAACAGCAACACCAGTATCGCCAAGCATGGTTTCTGGACGCGTAGTCGCAACAACGATGTAGTCTTTACCATCAGCCGTTTTAACACCGTTCGCTAGCGGGTAGCGGAAGTGCCACATGAAACCTTTTTTGTCTTTGTTTTCAACTTCAAGATCCGAGATCGCAGTGTGCAGTTTAGGATCCCAGTTTACTAGACGCTTACCACGGTAGATTAGGTCTTCTTCGTAAAGACGAACAAACACTTCTTGAGTCGCAGCTGATAGGCCGTCATCCATAGTGAATCGCTCACGATCCCAATCTACAGATGCACCAAGACGACGAAGTTGTTGAGTGATCGTGCCACCTGATTCGCCTTTCCATTCCCAGATCTTGTCGATGAAAGCTTCACGGCCGTAGTCGTGTTTTGTTTTGCCTTCTTCAGCAGCAATCTTACGCTCAACAACCATTTGAGTTGCGATACCAGCGTGGTCAGTACCCACTTGCCAAAGCGTGTTTTTGCCTTTCATACGTTGAGCACGGATAAGCGTATCCATGATCGTATCTTGGAACGCGTGACCCATGTGTAGGCTGCCAGTGACGTTCGGTGGCGGGATCATGATGCTGTAAGCTTCTTTTGATGTGTCACCGTGTGGCTTAAAGTAGCCTTTCTCTTCCCAAGTCTTATACAGAGCTTGTTCGATTGATGTTGGGTTGTATGTCTTTTCCATAGTGCTCTTAAACGGATACTGTGAATGGTTAATCGTGGTCAAACTTCATAAGTGAAGCTTCTTGAATCTAAATCCAAAGATAGCTTTAACTATGAGGTTTGACTATGGATGTTGAATCTCGATAGTTTGTAGCTGATATCTAGCTTGACGGTAAATTTTATACCTTTCTCGAGCGAGTTGCTTAGCTTTTTCTTCGCAAGGGACGAAGTCTATCACCTGAGCAAAGGCGTTCGCAAAGGTTGTATGATTATCGGCCAGATTAATTACTAGCTGACGATTCCAATTATGTTTTACGCCTTGATAGCCAATTTCGATGTTGGTTGAATACTTCGGGCCTTCGCCAACCAAGTTGTGCGCAATAAAATCACAGGGTTCGACTTGCCAGAAAACTTCAGCAATACGCTCGGCATGCTCTTTGTCATTACAGTTGAGATAAAGTTTAGCGCCTTGTTTTGCAAAGTGCTGAGCAAGAAACAGCACATAGTGAGCAAAACCATCTTCGCTGGCTTGCGGGCTGTCTGAAGGCACAATGTAAAATGTAGCAGTCTGCATACTTAATACTCGAACTGAAAATCGTGGATATCAATGTTACTTGGTTAACAGGGTCTAACAAATAGCGCTTATTAAAAAAGGGCCCGTAGGCCCTTTTTATTATTTTGAAGATTGCTCTTCAGTCTCTTGGCCGCTGCGGTTCAATAAGAATTGGACTAGCATTGAGACAGGACGACCTGTCGAGCCTTTCGCTGCGCCTGACTTCCAAGCTGTACCAGCACTGTCGATGTGTGCCCAGTGGTACTTCTTAGTGAATTTAGACAGGAAACAACCAGCAGTGATTGTGCCGCCAGGACGGCCACCGATGTTCGCCATATCAGCGAATGGGCTGTTTAGCTGCTCATGGTACTCGTCTGCCATTGGTAGACGCCATGCACGGTCACTTGCTTGCTCTGAAGCATTAACAAGTTCGTGAGAAAGTGGGTTGTGGTTCGATAGAACGCCACTGATGTGGTGACCTAGAGCGATAACACATGCGCCAGTTAGCGTAGCAACATCGACAACACAGTCAGGTTCAAAACGCTCAACGTAAGTTAGAGCATCACATAGAACCAAGCGACCTTCAGCATCAGTGTTGAGTACTTCAACCGTTTGGCCTGACATTGTCGTTAGGATATCACCTGGACGGTAAGCATTGCTGCCCGGCATGTTTTCACAACCGGCTAGGATACCAACCACGTTAATAGGCAGGTTCAGCTTAGCCAGTGCTTTCATTGTACCGAATACAGACGCCGCACCACACATGTCGTACTTCATCTCATCCATGCCTTCACCAGGCTTAAGCGAGATACCGCCTGAATCGAAAGTCAGACCTTTACCTACTAATACAATCGGCTTCGCATCTGGATC
The DNA here is from genome assembly GCF_041469785.1 of Vibrio sp. 10N.286.48.F5. NCBI lineage: Bacteria > Pseudomonadati > Pseudomonadota > Gammaproteobacteria > Vibrionales > Vibrionaceae > Vibrio > Vibrio sp. 10N.286.48.F5. Next base: position 80,768 of record NZ_JBFRLG010000019.1, read on the forward strand.
CGGAGCGCCTTTGTATTCCATGATAGACATCATCGATTCATTTTTAGAGCCACGGCCAACTGCTAGGTATGATGTCATACCCAGTTTTTCCATCTCTTCTTCGCCAATGATCTTAGTCTTCACTGTCTCGTAATCGTCGGCTAAACGACGAGCTTGAGAAGCAAGGTAAGCAGGGTTTGCGATGTTTGGTGGCATGTTGCCTAGATCTTTAGACGCTTTTACACCTGAAGCAATAGCAAGGCCGTGAGAGATTGCTTTCTCACCCAGGCTCAATTCGCGACGTGTTGGTACATTGAATACCAATTTACGTAGTGGGCGACGAGTCTCTGGCTTGTTGCTCTTGAATTGGTCAAATGTGTAAAGACCATCTTTAGTCGCTTCTACCGCTTGGCGAACTTTCCAATAAGTGTCGCGACCTTTAACGTGAAGTTCTGTAAGGAAACATACAGCTTCCATAGAACCTGTTTCGTTTAGTGTACTGATGGTTTTTTGGATAATTTCTTTGTATTGACGCTCGCCTAGCTCACGTTCTTTACCACAGCCTACCAGTAGAACACGTTCTGAAAGTACACCAGGTACTTGATGCAGTAGTAGCATCTGGCCAGGTTTACCCTCTAGATCACCGCGACGAAGCAGTGAACTAATGTAGCCATCGCTAATCTTATCTAATTGCTCGGCGACTGGAGAAAGGCGGCGCGGTTCGAATACACCGACAACGATACATGCGCTGCGCTGTTTCTCTGGGCTGCCACTTTTTACACTGAACTCCATGCGTACTCCTACATCCTGAAGACAAATCGAACTAAATGTTAGATAATGGGTTCTTACTTGTTGGATCCTATAATGGAACTAACCTTAAAGAAGAACGCTAACACTTAGCTAAAAATTTAAAAAAATAAAAGGTTCAACGGGAAATTATAGTGATTCAATCAAAAAAACAAGTTTTGTATAGGTAATTTGAGCGTGATTATTGTTAGATATTTGATCCGCGAGACAATCAAGAGCCAATTTGCGATCTTTTTTGTTCTCTTTCTCGTGTTTCTCAGCCAAAAATTCATCAGTGTTTTAGCGGATGCCTCTGATGGTGATATCCCTGCGAGTCTTATATTGTCGATTGTTGGCTTAAATATGCCAGCGATGGGCCTATTGATGCTTCCACTCAGTATCTATATTGGTATTTTGCTTACTTTTGGCCGCCTTTACGCTGAAAGTGAAATAGTGGTCATGAACGCCACCGGTATCGGTAATAAATTCCTGATCCAATCTGCGCTTTACCTCGCTTTAATTACGGCATCTGTTGCAGCCTTTAACTCATTTTGGTTATCTCCTTGGTCACAAGACAAAGTTGAACAAATGTATGAAGAAGTAGCTGCAGAGAACAGCGTTGATTTGCTACCAAAAGGTAAGTTTGAAGGTACGCCGGATGGCTCTTCTGTCGTGTTTATTGATGATATCGACGGTAATAAGTTAGAAAACGTGTTCGTAGCTCAAATGCGTCCGCGTGATTCTGTACTGCCAAGTGTGATGTTCTCGAAGTCAGGTGATGTAAAAGAGCTCAGTGATGGTCGCCAAGTGATCGTAATGTACGATGGTACTCGTCATGAAGGCATTCCGACTCGCCTCGACTACAGGGTGACGCACTTTGAAGAATACGAAGGCCTGATTGGTCAGCGTGAAGTTGAGAAGAAAGGTCGAGACTGGGAAGCGATCCCTACGCTTGAACTGATTGGTAACTCAAATAATAGTGCGAAAGCAGAGTTGCAGTGGCGTATTTCTTTGGTACTTTGTATTCCATTGTTGACCATGCTTGTCGTGCCACTGTCTGCGGTAAACCCTCGACAAGGTCGTTTTGCGAAAATCGGCCCAGCAATACTGATTTATCTCACCTATTTCTTAGCAATCAGTGCAACCAAGTCTTCAATCGAAGAGGGGAGCATTCCTGCGGTAATCGGCATGTGGCCAATCAATGCGTTATTGTTATTTGTCGCGATTGGTGCCAACTTTATGGATAGCGTGCCAGTAAGGCGTTTGAAAGAAAAATTCAAGAATAAGAGGTTGGCTTAAGCCGTGTTTAAGATTCTCGATTTATATATAGGCAGAACCATCATCGCAACGACGTCACTGGTATTGGTGACGTTTGTTGGTCTCTCTGGGATCATCAAATATGTAGAACAGCTAAGAAAAGTTGGCCGTGGTACATACGATCTATTACAAGCGCTGTATTTCGTTTTATTGAGTATCCCTCGTGATATCGAAATGTTCTTTCCAATGGCTGCATTGCTTGGCGCATTGATAGGGCTTGGTATGCTTGCTGCAAGTTCTGAGCTTGTCGTTATGCAGGCAGCTGGTTTCTCTAAGTTAGATATCGGCCTATCAGTACTTAAAACAGCTATTCCACTGATGATCGTGGTGACATTGCTTGGTCAATGGGGAGCACCGCAAGCGCAGAAAATGGCTCGTGATTTAAGAACTATCTCGATTGCTGGTGGTAATATTATTTCGACGCAAAGTGGTGTCTGGGCTCGTGATGCCAATGACTTCATCTTCATTGTCAAAATCGATGACCAGAAGCTATATGGAATGAACATGTGGCGCTTTGATGAAAACAAGGCACTTAAAACCGCTATTTATTCTGACGAAGTTGATTACGTTGGAGACAACGTGTGGACGATGAAGGATGTAGAGATCACGTCTTTTGAAAACGAACTTCAAATTACTAAAGAAAGTTTACCGACTTACTCTTGGGAAACGTCATTAGCTCCAGATAAGTTGGCGATAGTAACGGTTAAACCAGAAGAGCTATCGTTAAGTGGGTTGTATGATTATGTTTCTTATCTGAAGGCGTCAGAGCAAGATGCATCACGCTATGAATTGGCGCTGTGGAGAAAGATAACCCAGCCAATTTCGATCGCGGTTATGATGTTGATGGCACTGTCGTTTATCTTTGGTCCTTTGCGTAGTGTGACCATGGGTGCGAGGATTTTGTCAGGTGTTATTGCTGGCTTTACCTTCTATATATCCAGTGAGTTCTTTGGCCCAGTGAGTTTGGTTTATCAAATACCACCCGCCTTTGGCGCAATAGCCCCGAGCGTGGTGTTCCTTGGAATTGCCATCATGCTCTTGAGGCGGAAACTGTAAATAGTAAAAAGGAAGGCATAACGCCTTCCTTTTTTGATCTTGATTGGAGCTAACTTAAATCACATTATCGTGCTTGTGGTAACACAACGACTTCGGTCTTTGCCCAGATATCGTGAAAGCCACGCTTTTTTGGATCGAATGGAACACATAGGTTTGCCAGTCCAAAACCTGAAGTACCTAAACGAATCAGCGCCTGAGTTACTGTGAGCGCTGAGCCATCTTTGTTTTGAACGCGCAGCTTCCAAGCTCTCATGCCGAGAGTTTGACCAGCTCTAGTCCAGAAGAACACGAAGAAATATACCCAAACGGCGACTAAGTAAAAGGTATATGCAGGGCTCCAAATCGGATGGTTGGTTAAGAAGTCACTAACATCGGCATAACCGCTGTGGTTAAAAATGCCGAGAGCCATGAGCGCGTGCAGTAGAGCGACAATGACGCCAGCCGCCAACATTTCAATAGCGATTACGATCAGAGCGTCGTAGAACAAGGCACCAAATCGGCGCATGACTCCTGCTGGTGGCAGAGTGTTTGTTGATGTCATGTGTTATTACTTCTTTAAAAATTGAGGCGTCAGAATATAGTTTAAGGCTTAGCCTGAAAAGAGACATGACGCACAGCTTATGACTTAGTGGCGAAATTATCGGCAAACACACATGAATTCAAGTTTTTATACTTGCCACATCAGTTCGCATACGTATAATGCCAAACATCGAAAGGGCAATGCCCCAAGATAATGCCGGTATGGTGAAATTGGTATACACGACGGATTCAAAATCCGTTGCCTTCGGGCGTGGCGGTTCAAGTCCGCCTACCGGTACCATATTTAAATGATAAAGCCTCGACGAAAGTCGGGGCTTTGTTGTATCTGGGATATAGGAAGCGTTGCCTTCGCGGTGGCGGCAGGAATGCCTGTCCAATCAGTCCGCCTACCGGTACCAAACATAGAAAGGTCGCTTTTATAGCGACCTTTCGTCGTTTTAGGTTTAGGTAAATTTGAAATCCAGCGTGTCGCTGCAGTTGCGCTTCAATCAGACAGATCTTGATGTTTCATTCCTAAATCCCATAATTTCCCTTCGGTATTCGATCTGATAATGAATTAATTATCTTAAATCATGATGTTACCTGTCATTCTCTCTTCTATTGTCTATGTTTAAAGGACTAACAGAGGAGAGAAATATGCTGACAGTAACCCCTTACTTATTTTTTGATGGTCGTTGTAGTGAAGCGTTGGATTTCTATCACAAGTGCTTTGGTGGTGTGGTTTTATCTAAGCAACTTTTTAGTGATGCACCACAGGTAATAGAGGGAGCTCAACCTGATTGGGTTATGCATGCTGAGTTCGAAGCGTTTGGTATGAAGCTGATGATGTCTGATGGTGTTAAGGCAAAAGAACTCGAAGGCAACAATCTTGCTCTCTCTCTTGTGACTGAAGATACCGCGACTCAAGAGCAGATCTTTGAAAAGCTTAAGAAGGGAGGGCGGATAATGACTCCACTCGCAGATACGTTTTGGGGGGCTCGATTTGGCAAAGTAGAAGATAAATTCGGTATACGCTGGATGGTGCACTGCGACTCTTTAAGTTGAGCCTGTGAAATTGGATAGTGAAATTGCTGCTTGGTTTTATTAGAATTATAGATAGAGATTATTGATCAATATTATATATAAAAATGGGCAGCATAAAGATAACCGTAGATCGCATTCAGCCCGGTCTGCATATACGACTCCCCGTAAAATGGAATGAACACCCATTTTTATTCAACAGCTTTAAAATCAAAGATGACGCTCAAGTAAAAGTAATTCGACATCTTGGGATTAAGCACGTCTATATAAACCTGAGTCAAAGTGATACCTCACCTTTACCTGTTAATCACGTAGGTGAACAAGAAGTCGATATTGATTCACAGGTAAGTCTTGAAACGGAAAGAATGTGGAAAGAAAAGCATGAGCGTATCGAAACCCTTAGCTCTTACCGCCGTAGGGTAAGCCATTGCGAGAAAGAGTTTGAACGCTCGCTTGCTCGAATGCGATCTGTGATGACCAAGATCCGTAACAGACCTTTAGATGCGGTGGGGGAGGTTAAGGCTCTTGTTGATGATATCGTTGAGACCCTAGTGAGCGATGATAACGTCACCTTGCATCTTATGAATGCTAAAGCGGATTTCGAAGACCTCTACTTTCATACACTGAACGTTTCGGTTGTTGCACTGATGATAGGTAAAGCTAAAGGCTACGATACGCAGCAATTGAAAGCTCTCTCTTTCGCGGCAATGTTCCATGATATAGGCAAGATCAAAATACCAGCTGCGATATTAAGAAAGCAGAGTGCACTAACGGTGCCAGAAGAGAACTACCTGAAGCTTCATACTAAATACGGCGCGGATATTGTCTCGGCAATTGATGATTTTCCTGAAAGTGCTAAAAAGGTAATCGTTCAACATCATGAGATGAATGATGGTTCTGGTTACCCCGAGGGCTTAAAAGAACATGAGATTGATGAGTTTGCCAAGATAGTCGCTGTGGCTAATGCATTTGATAACCTTTGCCATGGTAAAACGCAATCTCAACAAATGATCCCGTATTTGGCACTGTCCCATCTATATAAGAGCTGCAAGCATCTATATAGCCAAGATAACTTGGGGCTGTTGGTTAAGTTCATGGGAGTCTACCCACCAGGAACCGTAGTACAACTTTCAAATGATTCGATTGGGATTGTGATATCCGTTAACGCTAAACATATGCTTTATCCAAATGTACTTATCTATGATCCTAGCGTGCCAAGAACCCAAGCTCCGATCATTGATCTCTTTATTAAAGAGATCAAAATCGTTAATGCCGTTCATCCAAGCAAATTACCTGAACAAGTTCGAGAGTATCTAAACCCTAGGGCTCGTTTATCTTACTTTTTTGATAGTGGAGAGTAGTTATCCACAGGTCGTTGTGGGTAATTTGTTCGAAACTTGGGGTGAAAGTGGTATAAATAAGCCCTTGGTTGAAATATCTTCGCTTAACCTCTTTTTTCAATAAAAAACGCATTTATTGCTTGCCAATATGAGCGGCATCTCTATAATGCCGCCTCACTGACACGGCAGACGCCACAAGGCTTCAGCGCAGAATGTTAGTAAGGCAACTAGCTTTAAGCGATGATTCGCTTCTACTTTTAGAAAGTAGGAATTAATTCCAAATAAGTGTTTGACACTGAGAATTAAATCGCTAGAATGGCCGCCTCCTCCGAAGTGATGTAAGTCAC
>NZ_JBFRLG010000020.1:0-37610 GCF_041469785.1 Vibrio sp. 10N.286.48.F5
GTGACTTACATCACTTCGGAAGAGGCGGCCATTCTAGCGATTTAATTCTCAGTGTCAAACACTTATTTGGAATTAATTCCTACTTTCTAAAAGTAGAAGCGAATCATCGCTTAAAGCTAGTTGCCTTACTAACATTTCTCGCTGAAGCCTTGTGGCGTCTGCCGTGTCAGTGAGGCGGCATTATAGAGATGTTCATCACATTGGCAAGTGTTTATTAAAGAAAGATGCAAAAATAACGATTACATGGCGAATAAACACTCAAAGTCTTATTTGTGCAAGTTTAACTACAGAGTACTTACAAAATAACCACAGACTTATCCACAATTGATCTAATTTTCATCCTAGAAAACAAAAAAGCTGCCTCATGGCAGCTTTTTAAATGGCAACGAGTCTAAATCCCAGAACCATATTGCTCTCCATCATCTTCATGGAGACCACATTCGCGTTTCAACCCATTAAAACGAGTTTCCTCTTCAGTCATACCCGGTTCCCACTTCTTAGTTGTATGTGTATCTCCAACAGAAAGGTAACCCTGCTCTCGAAGCGGGTGATAACCGAGACCATGCTCTTCTAGGTAATAGTGAACATCTTTATTCGTCCAATCGATTACCGGCAAAAATTTAAACACACCATTTTGGATAGATAAGATTGGCAAATTTGCACGCGATTGAGATTGCTCTCTTCTTAAACCGGAAAACCATGTCCCAGCCTCGAGCTCATCCAACGCTCTTCTCATCGGTTCAACTTTATTAAGCTTGTTGTACTTCTCTATCCCTTCTATACCTTGATCCCAAAGTTTTCCATATTGCGCTTCTTGCCAATTAGGGCTCTGTTGGGCGCGAAAGACTTGAAGGTTTAGAGTCAACTTCTGACTTAACTCATCAATAAAGCGATAGGTCTCCGGAAATAGATACCCTGTGTCAGTCAAAATAACCGGAATATCTGGTTTTGCTTGGGTCACTAGGTGCAACATCAATGCTGCTTGGATTCCGAAACTAGAAGACACAACATGTGTCCCTTCTAAATTATCTAAAGCCCACTTAACTCTTTCTAATGCGGTTAGCTGCTCTAACTCTGCGTTGATTTGTCCAAGACGAAGTATTTGCTCCGTCTTAGTCAATGCGAGTAGCTCTGCTAACTTCAATTTTGAAGCGACAGAATTATGCATGCAGATCCCTCTTGGAAATGATCACCTCTTCGATGATGCCAGCTCGGATTGTAAAATCACCGAACCCTTCTTTGTCGTTGCGTTCTGTAGCCCAACGTCCCACCAGCGCATCAATCTCTTCTAAGATCTGAGCTGATGTGATGTTCTCTTTATACATCTTAGGGATACGAGTTCCGGCCTTGTTGCCACCTAGGTGCATGTTGTAACGCCCCGGAGCCTTACCCACTAAACCAAGTTCAGCCAACATTGCACGACCACAACCGTTTGGACAACCTGTGATTCGAAGGATGATGTTATCTTCTTCTGGTAATCCATGTTTTTTCAGAATGTCTTCAACATCCGTTACAAACTCAGGAAGAAAGCGCTCAGCTTCTGCCATTGCTAAAGGACATGTTGGGAAAGCCACACACGCCATTGAGTTTTTACGTTGCTCTGAAACAGCATCATCCATCAAGCCATATTGACGCGCCAGTTTTTCAATCTTGGCCTTTTGACTCGTCGACACACCCGCAACAATTAGGTTTTGGTTTGCAGTCATGCGGAAGTCACCTTTGTGGATCTTCGCTATTTCAGCAACACCTGTTTTCAGAGCTTTACCCGGAAAATCAAGTAAACGACCATTCTCGATGAATAACGCCAAGTGGTGCTTACCATCAATGCCTTCCGCCCAACCAATGCGATCACCACGGCCAGTAAACTCATAAGGACGGCTTTCAGAAAATTCTACGCCTGCACGCTTTTCTACTTCTGCTTTGAATACATCAATACCAACACGGTCTAGTGTGTATTTGGTTTTTGCATTCTTACGGTTTGAACGGTTACCCCAGTCACGCTGAGTCGTTACCACCGCCGCTGCTACATCTAACGTTTTATCTAATGGCACAAAACCAAAGTCGTCAGCTTTACGTGCATAAGTAGAGGTATCACCATGTGTCATAGCAAGACCGCCACCGACTAACACATTAAAGCCCACCAGCTTTCCGTCTTCAGCAATAGCAACAAAGTTAAGATCGTTAGCATGGACGTCCACATCATTTTGCGGAGGAATGACAACCGTCGTCTTGAACTTACGCGGTAGGTAGTTGCTACCAAGGATAGGTTCTTCATCCGTTGTTTCTAGTTTTTCACCATCTAACCAGATTTCTGCATAAGCACGAGTCTTCGGTAATAGATGTTCACTGATCTTTTTCGCCCACTCGTAAGCTTCTTGATGAAGTTCAGATTCAACCGGGTTTGTCGTACATAGAACATTTCGGTTTACATCACCCGCTGTCGCAATTGAATCAATGCCAATGCTATTTAGCGTTTGGTGCATCAACTTAATGTTCGGCTTCAAGACACCGTGGAACTGAAACGTTTGACGAGTTGTTAGACGAATTGAACCGTAAGAGGTACTTTCGTCTGCGAACTTATCAATCGCCAACCACTGCTTAGGGGTAATGATGCCACCAGGCATACGAGCACGAAGCATGACGTTATGTAACGGTTCGAGCTTTTGTTTGGTACGTTCGTTACGAATATCACGGTCGTCTTGTTGATACATACCGTGGAAACGAATCAACTGAAAGTTATCAGCAGTAAAGCCACCTGTTATGCGGTCTTGGAGATCTTGTTCAATCGTACCGCGTAGGTTATTACTTTCACGCTTAAGACGCTCATTGTCAGCCAAAGGTCCAAGTACTTGACCTAGCACTTCTTGCTCTATTACTTGCTTGCTCATTAGTACACATCCCTTTGGTAACGTTTCGCTTTACGTAAATCATTAATATATTGTTCAGCTTGCTCGCGGCTCTGGTTGCCATGCTTTTCCGCTATCGAAACTAACGCTTCATGAACATCTTTAGCCATTCGAGTCGCATCGCCACAGACATAGAGGTACGCGCCCTCTTGCAGCCATTGCCACACCTGCTCTGCTTGTTCGATTAAACGGTCCTGAACATAAACCTTTTCTTTTTGGTCACGGCTAAAGGCAACATCGAGCTTAGTTAGCGCGCCAGACTTGAGGTACTTTTGCCATTCAACTTGGTATAAGAAATCTTGAGTAAAGGTACGGTCACCAAAGAACAACCAGCTTTTTCCTTCAGCATCATTGTTTTCACGCTCTTGAACAAAACTGCGGAACGGTGCGATACCGGTACCCGGGCCGACCATGATGATTGGTGTATTGTCGTCTTGTGGTAATTTGAAGTTATTGTTGTTCTCAACAAACACCTTCACTTCACCACCCTCTTCAAGACGTTGAGCTAAGAAGCTAGAAGCTCCGCCTAAACGAGACTCTTCGCCTTTTTGGTATTCAACCAAACCAACCGTCAAGTGAACTTCTTCATCTACTTCTGCTTGGCTTGATGCAATAGAATAGAGACGCGGTGTCAGCTTACGTAACAGGCCAATTAACTCATCAGCCGATAGCTTAGTTTTCTTCTCAGCTAAAACATCGACAACTTGAGTATTACCCGCGTATTCACGAAGCTTGTCTTTATCTTCCACCAGCTTGATTAACTTCTTGCTGCCCGATAACTCAGCAAACTTAGTCACAAGTTGAGGGTTTGAAGTGGTAATCTCAAATTTACTCACTAGCGCACTATGGATAGATAGATTCTCACCATCGACATCGACACTTTCGATACCCGATAACCCAACCTTAGAAAGAATCTGATTTGCGAGTTCTGAACTGTTTTCATACCATACGCCTAGCGCATCGCCGGGTTGGTAGGTAATGCCCGACTCATCAAGATCAATCTCGATATGACGAACATCTTTACCCGAGTCACGACCCGTGATCTTTTGACTGGTTAATAGTGTCGCTGTATATGGATTTTGTTTGGTGTATTGCGAATGACCGGCAGCTGCTTGGCCTACTGGTAACTGAACGATATCAGCCTCGGCACCTGTCGATAGCGTCTCTTTTACTTGCTCTAATGCTTTAGCGCGCCATTCCGTTGCTGATTCTTCGTAATCAACATCACAATCAAGGCGATCGACAAACGATTTCGCACCAAGCTTAGCGAGGAAGTTATCGAAGTCTTTAGCCGTTTGGCAGAAGAACTCATAGCTTGAGTCACCTAAACCAATCACACCGTATTGTAGGTTTGATAATTTTGGCGCTTTCTTCGATTGAAGGAATTCATGCAACTCAATCGCGTTATCAGGGGCTTCGCCCTCACCATTGGTTGAAGCGACGAAAATGACGTGTGTCTCTTTGGCTAAGTTCTTACCTTTATAATCACTCGCATCGAAAAGCTCGACGGCGATACCTAAGGCTTTTGCTTCTGCCTCGAGCGATTCAGCGACGCCTTTAGCATTACCGGTTTGAGAAGCGAAGATAATGCTGAGCTTACCCGCTGGCTTAGCCGCTACTGCAGCGGCCGCTTGAGCGATTGGCGCAGCAGCACCGACAGGCTGAGCTTGGCTCACTCCCCAAAGGTAACCACTGACCCATGCCTGTTGCTGTGAAGACAGTTCAGAAACAGTTTGCTGAAGATGACCCAATTGTTGGTCATTAAGTGGTGCTGCTAGCCCAGGTAACTCATTAGCCCCAGACTGTGCATTATTATTTTGTGAAGACTCTTTCTTATTTAAAGACATGGTCACGACATCCCTAATCATTGCGTGACGATAGATTAACCACTCCTTTTAATAACAAGAAAGAATAGAAAAGTATGTTTTATAACTTTTTGGAAGTAAAAACCGATTGAAACGCAAATTGACTTACTGGTTTTCAATACGCACTTGCTGAAAGCCAACCGCCATTGCCGATTTAGATGCTAGGTCTAAATCCGCGTAATGGCACTCTTCACCATGAACATCAGTAAGCAGAACAAAGCCACCTCCCATATGGCGAAACTCCACAACCCAAGACCCTTCTTGAATTGAGGGCTCTATGATCGCTTCAACTAACAGATTTTCTCTATATAAATTTCGTAATTCATTGAGTGTCATATTCCATCCCTTGCTTTGACCTCACTACATAGACCTTATAAGAATAGACGCAAATTGGCTCTCTGTATTAAGGATGGTCGAAAGTGATGAATGTGCTAACTAATTCCAGAAAGATATAATCAATAGATATAAAAAAACGCCACTTAATAAAGTGGCGTTCTTAAAATTCGTTCTAAATTTGCTTTATATGGCCTAGAAGCGCACTTCAGCACCAGCAAACCAACCATCGACCATGACAAAGCTCTTGCCTAATTCTGAGCTAAAGAACTCATCCGAATCTAAATCGATAACACGGTAACCACCACGCAGGGCAATTTCAGATTCTGATACTGGAATTCGGTACTGAACACCCGCCATCAAGTCAGTGCTCTTAATACCACTGCTATCACCGAACTCCATCGTACCAATGATATCGAAGTTAGTGTCCGGCACATTGATCTCTGCGTTACCGTAGAAGCTCCACGTGAACTCATCAAACGTCGATGTTTTCGCACCTGTTGCTTTTGGTTCAATGTAATTCGAGTTTGAGTATTGAGTAAACGTCACACCCGCATCGAAGTTCATCTGCTTGTGATCTAACAACGTGTAATAGAAGGTGTAGTCGTACTTATCGAAAGCCAATGAATCTGCATCAACAGAAGTATAGCGAAAGCTAGCGTTTGGTAGCATCGGGGCATTATGCTCAAATGCGAAATACAACGAAGGTGAGTTAGAATCGTCATCTTGTCTAACTTCGTTTAGCTTTGTACTTCCCCACCACATATCGGCACCGACTTTAGCCGTGTAAGAAAACTCTTCTTCAGCAGACACTGCTGAACTTAAAGATAGCATTCCCACTAAAGCAATTAATGGCATTTTATTCATTTGAGATAGCTCCAATTCCATATCGTAGTGCTAATTGTATGCACATTCATAGATTATTGGGGAAAATTCTACCACACATCTTAAATTCTAAAACGATAAACCGCTGACGAGTAAAGATTTGACGGCACGATGACCTTAGTAACGTCTCTGGTTAGAACTGTGTACAAAATTTTTGAAAAACCACACACCGATTGCAATCACGATCAACCAAGGCAGTAACTTAAACACGACGCCCATCATACCTAAGACCAACATGACTAATAACGCCACTCCGGTTGCAGCCAATACCGTCATAAACGTAATACCAGTGACAAGTAGAGTCGCAACGAAAATAAGAACAAATATTAATTCAAACATAATGGTCTCCCTAATGAGTTAATGACCTATCTTTCCTACTTTCTAACATTGCAGCTTCCATACCAAGTATGCCAACCCTATAAAATCCTTATTTATCAGATAAATAAAAAGCCACACATCTTCATGCGTGGCTTTTCGGAAACTTATAGTGGTAAATTTAACCTCTAGTGGCGAATTTAACCTTAAGTTTTTAACTTAGAGGGAGCTTAAACATTTAGCTCTTTAGGGATCTTAGCCAATGCTGTTTGCATCACTTCAATACCTGCACCTTTCTTATGTGCGTTTTCACTGATGTAGCGACGCCATTGTCTTGCACCAGGCATGCTTTGAAACAAACCAAGCATGTGACGAGATATGTGACCTAAGCTTGCGCCATTTGAAAGTTCACGCTCGATGTACGGGTACATCTCTTCGACAACCTGTGAGCGCTTCTTAATTGGTGTGTCTAAACCAAAGATCTGTTGATCAACTTCAGCCAAAATAAATGGGCTATGGTAAGCCTCACGACCAATCATCACACCATCAAGGTGTTGCAAGTGCTCCTTAGTTTGCTCAAGAGTAGTAATGCCACCATTCACGGCAATCACCAGATCAGAGAAATCTTTCTTGATTTGGTATGCACGATCATAATCTAGCGGTGGGATCTCACGGTTCTCTTTCGGGCTAAGGCCACTCAACCACGCTTTACGCGCGTGAATAGTAAATTGCTCACAGCCACCTTTTTCAGAAACCGTCGAAACAAACTTAGTTAGAAACTCATAAGAGTCTTGGTCATCGATACCGATACGCGTTTTCACGGTAATTGGAATATCAGTGACTTCTTTCATCGCTGAAACACAATCTGCCACCAACTCGGGCTCAGCCATCAAGCATGCACCAAATCGACCATTCTGAACTCGGTCTGAAGGGCAACCTACGTTAAGATTCACTTCATCATAACCGCGTTCACCAGCAAGCTTGGCACAAGCAGCAAGATCAACCGGGTTTGAACCACCGAGTTGAAGTGCAAGAGGATGTTCTTGCTCGTTATATTCTAGGAAGTCGCCCTTACCATGTAAGATCGCGCCCGTTGTTACCATTTCCGTGTACAGAAGAGTCTGCTGAGAAAGCAAACGGTGAAAGTAACGACAGTGGCGGTCAGTCCAATCGAGCATTGGAGCGACAGACAATCTACATGAATGTGTCATGGTAAAGTACCCTGGTAGCGAGTCAAAAAAATATGCTGGAATACCCAGCAAAAGCAAGGTCGGCTATTGTAAATGCTATGCCCTGTTTGTGCTATATGAACTTTACCTCATACTTTTTTATAAACCTATTCACCAGATCTCTAATTCAACCTCATTAATCAGTTATGCCTTGAGTCACACTGTCATTTTGAGTTACCTTGTCTTATTCAAAGTCGTGGGTCACAATACGCTCTGTACCTGACTTTAATAGAAATCATTGGCTCCCAAAACGTAGTAACCTAGAAATAGGGTTTGATTAGGGATGTCCGATTGAATGGTGAAAAATTTGGACCACACATTAATAGAGCAAGTTGAAGGGATATGCGCATCGCGAGGCGTTAGATTAACACCTCAAAGAAAGCGAGTGTTTGAGCTCATCCTCTCTAATAAAAAAGCCTCCAGTGCTTATGAATTATTAGAGCAGTTGAAAGTCAGTGAACCGCAAGCCAAGCCACCTACAGTATATCGCGCTTTGGATTTCTTGTTGGAGCAAGGTTTCATTCACAGAGTTGAGTCAACCAATAGCTTCATATGCTGCTGCTCTTGCAATGCCAACAAACATTTCTCCCAACTACTGATCTGCGATAAATGTGGCACTGTGATAGAACTGCAGGACGATGCGCTTGTCACCCTACTCGCCAGTAACGCTGAGAAGCATGGCTTTCAATTGACGAATCATGTCATTGAATCGCATGGCATTTGCCAATCTTGCTCCTCCGAGATGAAAGAATAAGATTATAGAAGAACATTATGCGCGCTGAATTTGTAAACCCGTTTTTAGCTTCTTTGATGAACGTATTAAAAACGATGGCTTCTCTAGAATTGAAGCCACAAAAACCGAGAGTTAAGAAAGATGAAATCGCTCGTGGTGATGTATCCGGCCTAATTGGTATGGTGGGTACACAATCTCGTGGCTCTATGTCGATCACCTTTGATGAAGGTCTCGCTCTCGAAATCATGGAAAACATGCTTGGTGAACGACCAAACGGCCTCAACGAAGAAGTGACCGATATGGTGGGTGAAATCACTAACATGGTGACTGGCGGTGCGAAACGTATTCTTGCGGAAAGCGGTTTTGACTTCGATATGGCAACACCAATCGTGGTTTCCGGTAAAGGTCATACGATTCGTCACAAGTGTGATGGGGCAATCATCATCATGCCTTTCTCATCTCAATGGGGTAATGCTTTCATCGAGATCTGTTTCGAATAACAGCTGTTTATTTCTAGCAGTACTGAGTATCAACTCAAAGAAGGTTGGCATCATGCCAGCCTTTTTTATTACCTGCGATTTAACCAATGCTTGCTATACAGATACAAAAGCGCCAACCCGAAGGTTGGCGTTTTTTTGGTGCTATCAACTCAATTAAGCTTTAAGCGCTTTAAATGCGTTGATTAGACCGTTTGTTGAGCTGTCGTGAGACGTTACTTGAGCATCGTCAGCAAGCTCTGGAAGAATTTGGTTTGCTAGTTGCTTACCAAGTTCTACACCCCATTGGTCGAAGCTGAAGATGTTCCAGATAACGCCTTGAACGAAGATCTTGTGCTCGTACATCGCGATTAGGTTACCTAAAGAGCGAGGGTTGATTTGCTTAACAAGAATAGAGTTCGTTGGACGGTTACCTTCAAATACTTTGAAAGGTACAAGCTCAGCCACTTCTTCAGCTGTTTTGCCAGCCGCTAGGAATTCAGCTTCCACTGTCTCTTTTGTCTTACCGAATGCTAGTGCTTCAGTTTGAGCAAAGAAATTAGACATCAACTTCTGGTGGTGATCAGATGCTGGGTTGTGGCTGATAGCAGGAGCAATGAAGTCTGATGGGATCAGCTTAGTGCCTTGGTGAATCAGTTGGTAGAAAGCGTGCTGACCGTTTGTACCTGGTTCACCCCAGATGATAGGACCAGTTTGGTATTCTACTGGATTGCCGTCACGGTCAACAAATTTACCATTCGATTCCATGTTGCCTTGTTGGAAGTAAGCCGCAAAACGGTGCATATATTGATCGTAAGGTAGAATTGCTTCTGACTCAGCGCCGTGGAAGTTGTTATACCAAATACCGATAAGCGCAAGGATTACTGGAATGTTGCTTTCAAACTCAGTTGAAGCAAAGTGGTTATCCATCTCGTGAGCACCTTCTAGTAGCTCAACGAAGTTATCGAAGCCAACAGATAGTGAGATAGAAAGACCGATTGCAGACCATAGTGAGTAACGACCACCAACCCAGTCCCAGAATTCGAACATGTTGTCAGTATCAATACCAAACTCAGCGACCGCAGTTGCGTTAGTTGATAGTGCTGCGAAGTGTTTAGCTACGTGTGCGTTGTCACCCGCTTCAGCCAAGAACCAATCACGTGCAGAGTGCGCGTTAGTCATTGTTTCTTGAGTCGTGAATGTTTTAGATGCCACTAAGAATAGCGTTGTTTCTGGGTTAAGAGGCTTAAGTGTCTCAACGATGTGAGTGCCATCTACGTTAGAAACGAAGTGCATGTTTAGGCGAGTTTTGTATGGCGTTAGTGCTTCAGTCACCATGTATGGACCAAGATCCGAACCGCCGATACCGATGTTGACAACATCAGTGATCTCTTTACCGGTGTAACCTTTCCACTCACCAGAAACGATACGGTGTGTGAACAGTTCCATTTTTGCTAGTACTGCATTAACTGCTGGCATTACGTCTTTGCCATCAACCATTACTGGCTTATCGCTACGATTACGTAGAGCAGTGTGAAGTACTGAACGACCTTCAGTCTTGTTGATTGCATCACCGCTAAACATAGCTTCAATTGCAGACTTAACTTCAGTCTCATTTGCAAGAGCAAATAGGTGCTGCATAGTTTCAGCATCGATAAGGTTCTTAGAGTAATCCACTAAGATGTCCGAACCGAAACGAGTAGAAAAGCTCTCGAAACGCTTTGCATCTTGAGCAAATAGTTCTTTCATATCCATATCTTGAGCAGACTCAAAATGTGCAGTTAGAGCTTTCCACGCTTGTGTTTGCGTTGGGTTGATATTTTTCAACATGGTATCTATCCCGATATTACTGTAGGTTTTATTCTAGACGTCACCTAAGTGATGAATAGAACCCCCGATTAGGCGAAAGTTTATATTTTTCTATGATGACCAGACCGCATCACCACTGAAAGATTCTTTGTAATTTTTTTTCACGACGTATTATGCCGTATATGAAGAGCGCCACCTTGAGATAAATCAGGATTCGATTTCCTGATAGAGAGATCGATGCTGACTCAGGCTCTAACATAATTAAATGTGAGCGATAGCTGATAAATTCAAGTTCAAAAGATAGCGTTAAACCACTTTTTTTCCAAACACATTATAAAGGATGGCGTATGTGGATTCAGAAGACTATACACCTAAATGCACGAAAGCGTGGATTTCATCTCATTACTGATGAAATTGAACAACAGATAAACGATATCAATTCTCTATCTGTTGGTTTATTACATCTTTTTCTTCAACATACTTCTGCCAGCCTCACACTCAATGAGAACGCCGATCCGACGGTTCGCCGCGACATGGAATCACACTTCAATAAGTTCGTACCCGAGCGAGCGCCCTACTACAGACACACCTATGAAGGTGATGATGACATGCCTGCCCACATTAAAGCATCGACACTTGGCACCAGTGTGACAATACCAATTAGCAATGGTCGTTTAGCTTTAGGTACATGGCAGGGCATTTACTTAGGAGAGCACCGAGATTGTGGTGGAAGCCGAACTGTGATTGCTACGATGCAAGGTGAGTAGACTGCTTGAAAACAAGATCTCCTTAATAAAAACAATATCTTGTTAATAAAAAAGAGTGGTGTGTTTCCACGACCACTCTTATCAAGATAGTATTTGGCCTACTGTAGGCCGAAAGCTTTAGAAGGGCTGGTTTATCATAACCCTAAAGGTTCCTTCATCACCGCCTCGCGCTAATTCTGCACGAACAACAATGCCTTCCACTTGAAAACGAACCGCGCCGCCTAAGCTCCATTTCATATCGGTGTGCAATTCTTTGATATCGTACTCATCAGCCACACGCCCTACTTCGGCGAATGCGACCCATTGCCACCAAGGCAGGTCGTAGTAGTTGATCAGCGGAATATCACCGAGTGGCTGCCAATCTGGGAGCACTCGATACTCAGCAGAATAATGAACTGCAGAGCGACCGTGATAACGACCTCCGGTATAACCTCGTAAACGATACAAGCCACCCAATCGAGCTTGCTCCGTTTCTGGTGGGCGAGCACAATCTTGCCCAGAGCAGTTATCCCACGTTGGCGTGTCAGCGGTATAGAAATCAAATGCTAAAACTTGTTGATCGAATAAGTCCCCTAAAGGACCTAAAGCAAAGTACTGGCTATTTTGGAAGGTCCACTTAAGCCACAAGTCATCGTTAGACCAACTCTCTGCGCCAGTGGTGAACTCAAGGTTAGTGTGAGAACCTCTGGTCGGGTTGCGTGTGCTATCACGGTTATCCCAATCAAACGCCAAACTAAAGCCTGTTGCCTCTTCGGTATTATTTAAACCTTCCAACTCACGAGCAGTATAAAAAGGCGTAAATAGAATCGAACTGACACCCGATTCGATTGGCGAAGCAAAGCTCACATCTTTGATTGGCTGAAAAGCACCGAGTAAACCGTGTTCTGCAACGTTGCCCAAAGGTAGCAAATACTTAAACTCAAACTGATAGTTTTGCTCTAAGCCATCAGCAATGGTTTTGTCATCGATAGATGAATCATTATCGCCTTGAGAACCAATGTAATACGGGTTGTCGTTGAAGCGCGCTTGATACATCTGAGTGCTAAACAATACGTTCTCAGACAAGGCATAGTTAAAAGCCGATAGAAAACCGACGTAACTGTCTTTGTCTGAATAGAGTGCCATACCAAACAGAGCGGCTTGAGGTTGCCAAACACCCTTTGCGACACCCGCAACCCCAAAGGTGTTACCCATGGTTTCGGTGCTGAAGTAGAAAGGAACAAAGGCTGAATCTTTTTCTTCACTCACAGCGGAAGAAGAAAAGCTGACACCGAGTAATGTCATTGCAGACATTAGCCAGCTTCGAGTCGTTCGCTTGAACATAATTTACTTATCAAGATCCATGATTACTTCACATATTCCATCGCAACACGCGAAGTCAGCTTAGTGACTAACTCGTAAGCGATAGTGCCGATATGTTCAGCCACTTCTTCTGAAGGTAAATCTTTACCCCACAGAGTCGCTTCATCGCCGACTTTATCTGCCGCATCAGGGCCTAGATCAACCGTTAGCATGTCCATTGACACACGTCCTGCGATCGGTACTTTTCGACCGTTAACGAACACTGGAGTACCGTTAGGTGCAGTACGAGGATAACCATCACCGTAACCAATCGCGATAACACCAACCTTGGTATCACGTTCACTGGTCCAGTTTCCGCCATAACCCACACTTTCACCGGCTTTCACATCGCGAACGGCAATTAGGTGTGAGGTCAGGGTCATCACAGGCAAAAATCCAAGCTCTTGCGCTGATTTATCAACAAACGGAGAGACACCGTAAGATATGATTCCCGGACGAACCCAATCAAGGTGGCTGTCTGGCCAAGCGAGTAAACCCGCAGAGGCAGCAAGTGAACGCTCCCCTTCACAACCTTCAGTAAGCGACAAGAAAAGCTCTGTCTGTTCAACGGTGGTTGCTCTATCCAGTTCATCAGCACAACCGAAGTGGCTCATGTAACGTAGAGGTTTGGCAACATTCGCACATTGATGCAAACGCTCAACAAAGTTTTGGTATTGCTCAGGGCGAACACCTAATCGGTGCATACCACTGTCGACTTTTAGCCATACCACAACGGGTGTTTCCAAATCCGCATTCTCTAGCGCGCTTAATTGCTCTTCACAATGCACCACCGTTTGAATGTTATTGGTCACCAAGATTGGCAAATCGCCCGAAGAGTAAAATCCTTCCAGCAACAAAATAGGTTTAACAATGCCACCAGCACGAAGTTGTAACGCTTCTTCAATACGCGCCACACCAAAAGCATCAGAGCTTTTTGAATGCTTGGCTATATGCAGTAAGCCGTGTCCGTAGCCATTGGCTTTCACAACAGACATGACCTTGCACTGAGGAGCCTTCGACTTTATCTGGTTCAGGTTATGTTCGAGCGCGTTTAAGTCAATGCTCGCCGTCGCCGCTTTCATGTAAGTCATTAGCGATTACTCATCATCAAATGCAGGGCCTGCATAGTTATCAAATCGGGAGTGTTGGCCTTGGAACGTAAGACGAACAGAACCGATCGGACCGTTACGTTGCTTACCAAGGATGATCTCAGCAATGCCTTTCAAGGAACTATCTGGGTTATAAACCTCATCACGATAGATGAACATGATCAAATCGGCATCTTGCTCAATCGAACCTGATTCACGCAAATCCGAGTTTACTGGGCGCTTATCAGCACGTTGCTCTAGGGAACGGTTAAGCTGAGAAAGTGCCACAACCGGAACGTTGAGCTCTTTTGCTAACGCTTTCAATGAGCGAGAAATCTCGGCGATTTCAAGAGTACGGTTATCAGATAACGAAGGTACACGCATTAATTGAAGGTAATCTATCATGATCATAGAGATACCATCGTGTTCACGAGCGATACGTCGAGCACGAGAACGCACTTCTGTTGGCGTTAGACCCGAGCTGTCATCGATATACATATTCTTCTTATCCATCAGAATACCCATACTCGACGAGATACGAGCCCAATCTTCATCATCTAGCTGACCAGTACGAATCTTGGTTTGGTCTACGCGAGAAAGTGACGCAAGCATACGCATCATCAGCTGTTCGGCTGGCATCTCTAGCGAGAAGATTAAAACCGGTTTGTCTTGCTTCATCGCCGCGTTTTCACACAAGTTCATCGCAAATGTGGTTTTACCCATCGATGGACGAGCAGCAACAATAATTAAGTCAGAGCCTTGTAGACCTGCTGTTTTCTTGTTGAGGTCGTTGAAGCCAGTATCGACACCTGTCACACCATCTTGCGGCGTTTTGTATAGGATCTCGATACGTTCTAGCGTCTTCTCTAGAATGCTATCAACGTTTTGTGGACCTTCGTTTTCACTTGCACGGCCTTCGGCAATCGCGAAGACTTTACTTTCAGCAAGATCAACCAGCTCTTCCGAAGTACGACCTTGAGGGTCATAACCAGAATCAGCAATCTCATTCGCGACACCAATCAGGCTACGAACAAGTGCACGTTGCGCTACGATATCCGCATACGCATTGATGTTTGCGGCACTTGGTGTGTTTTTCGCTAAGTCAGCAAGGTAAGCAAAGCCACCCACTTCTTCAAGTTGCTCACGCAGCTCTAAATGTTCAGAGAGTGTAATAAGATCCAGAGGAGAACTTTCTTCAAGGATATCCTTTACCGCTTCAAAGATCAGACGGTGAGGACGGCTATAAAAGTCTTTGGCCACAACCTTTTCGGCAACTGTATCCCAGCGTTCGTTATCTAATAACAAACCGCCAATAACAGATTGCTCAGCTTCTAATGAATGTGGCGGGACCTTGATGGCGTCCACCTGATCGTTGGCTGATTTCTGACTTTTGGTATCCACTATGACTACACTCAATAACTAATAATGATCGTTCATTATACCCAAGAACATCCGTTTGTAATCCGATCCTATGAGTTTGTTTTATTCTTCAGGAAGAATTTACCTATTGCTGACGGAATTAACCAAGGGTAGCATTACGATCCTGCCATTCACTCACTGTATAACTAGAGGTATGCGTGTCCAAATTATTGGCTCTGAGCACTGGTCTTCTGAGCTCTAGTCTTCTAAGCATCGGTCTCCTGATCACTCCGTTGGCCTTAGCTGATGATACTAAAGCCTCTGTTGATGCTAATACCTCTGTTGATTCTATTCTCGACTCTATAGTAGTTTCAGAACCTACTTCTGAGCCGATCGTCGTTGCACCGACACCTGAAGAAAAAGATATGGATATCGCACCGAGTGATACAAGTGATACAGAACTACCGAGCCCGCTAAAAACGGAAGTCGAATTTGGATATCAGTCGCATACTGGTAACTCTGATTCACGAGCGCTTAACGCACGCCTTAACGGTGAGTACACGGCTGGCCGTCATAGAACCAGTGGTGAATGGAAATACTACAACCTCTACAAAGATGGCGAAGAAGATAAAAGGCAATCGACTTACTCAGCTCAGAGTGACTACAAGTTAAGCCCTAAAACCTACCTTTACGGCAGTTTCAAAGGAGTCGACTCGAGATACAGTGCTTACTTTAAGGACTACACAATTTCGAGTGGTCTGGGTTACCAGTTTTCGAATACCGAAGAGTTTGTATTGGAAGTCGAAGTGGGCCCAGGTTTTCGTTACCAAGAGCCAAACCTCGATGAGATCGACGATGATGACATCATCTTCCCAGAGATTGTTGAAGAGGCAATTTTCCGTGGCAACGTGAATACGTCATGGCAGGTGTTGAAGAATTTGCAGCTCAAGGCAGACGTGACGCTTGTCTCTGGTCACAGTAACCTAAAGTTTGATACTGAGTTAGAAGCCATCAACGATATTACTGACAATATCGCGCTGAAGATCGCTCACTCTCGCCAGTACCACGATAAAGTGCCTGAAGGCTTAAGCAAACAAGACTCTGTTCTATCGATCAACTTGCTCTTCCAGTTCTAATCTTAGGCCACCTCTAACCTTGAGAACAACTTGTTCAGCAATAACAGCTTATGGATCACCGTAAGCTTTTTACCTACTGTAGCCCTTCCTTGTACTTTCCTATATTCCAGACATAAAAAAACACCAGCCGAAGCTGGTGTTTAAAACTTTCAAAAGAAAGAATTCGTCTTGGTACTGAAATTACTCAGCTGCAACGATAGCGATTTTCGCAGTAGCAAAAACTTCAGAGTGAAGTTGGATGCTTACTTCGAATTCGCCGATGTTACGTAGAGCGCCTTCAGGTAGGCGTACTTCGCTCTTAGCTACTGCAACACCTGCCGCTGTAATAGCGTCAGCGATGTCACGAGTACCGATAGAACCGAATAGTTTACCTTCGTCACCAGCTTTAGAAGCGATTGTAACGCCTTCTAGAGTGTTAACGCTCTCTGCACGAGCTTCAGCAGCAGCTAGTTGCTCAGCAACTTTAGCTTCTAGTTCAGCACGACGAGTTTCGAACATAGCAACGTTGTCTTTAGTTGCCATAACTGCTTTACCCTGTGGGATAAGGAAGTTACGAGCGTAACCAGATTTAACGTTTACTTGGTCGCCAAGGCCACCTAGGTTACCGATCTTATCAAGTAGAATAACTTGCATTATCTTAGTCCTCTTAAACTATTATTAACTATTACCGATTACTGATGCTTGTCAGTGTACGGTAGTAGAGCTAGGTAACGAGAACGCTTGATAGCGCGAGCTAGTTGACGCTGGTACTTAGCGCTTGTACCAGTGATACGGCTAGGTACGATTTTACCAGCTTCAGTGATGTAGTTTTTAAGAGTTGCTACGTCTTTGTAGTCAATCTCTTGTACGCCTTCTGCAGTGAAACGGCAGAATTTACGACGACGGAAGAAACGAGCCATGGGCTATCTCCTGATCTTAAATTTAGTAAAGCGGTCTTTCACAATTATCGAAATAACTATCAATGACCTAAAACAAGTTGAGAATTTTTTAAGGCGTTAAGCCAAAAAAGAATTACTCAGCAGCTGCTTCTGGTTTAGCTTCTGTACGCTCTTCGCGACGAGGAGCACGCTCTGCACGCTCTTCTTTTTGCTTAAGCATAATAGATTGCTCAGTCACAGCGCCTTTAGTGCGCATGATCATGTTACGTAGAACTGCATCGTTGAAACGGAAAGCAGTTTCTAGCTCGTCAATCACTTCTTGACCAGCTTCAACGTTCATAAGAACGTAGTGAGCTTTGTGAAGCTTGTTGATTGGGTAAGCCATTTGACGACGACCCCAGTCTTCTAGACGGTGGATAGTACCGCCAGCTTCAGTGATAGAACCAGTGTAACGCTCGATCATGCCAGCAACTTGCTCGCTTTGATCAGGGTGAACCATGAATACGATTTCGTAATGACGCATTTGGTTGCTCCTTACGGATTATTAGCTTCCACGAGTGGCCCGGTCGTCCAGAGGAAGCAAGGAACTAAAGATAAATGACCGAGTTTTAAGGACGGCAAATGTTATAGAAAGAACCCGGTATTGGCAAGCGCTATTTGGTGAATAATGAAACAGTTTTTCTGTCGCCATCTAGCCATCCGACAAACCGATGGATTTTGCTATAACAGCCTAAAAAGAAACGCCCACCAGCAAGTGGTGAGCGCTAATAAATTCATAGACTTAAAGCAGCGTTAACGCATTACTGAGCTAAACGCTGTCTTACCGCTTCGAACAGGCAAATACCCGACGCCACAGAAACATTTAAGCTCGATACGCTACCTGCCATTGGAATCTTAATCAGATCATCGCAAGTTTCACGAGTTAAACGACGCATACCGTCACCTTCTGCACCCATAACTACCGCAAGAGGACCCGTTAGCTTCGCTTGATAGATATCATGCGTTGCTTCACCTGCCGTACCCACAAACCATACGCCCTGCTCTTGCAGTGCACGCATTGTGCGAGCTAGGTTGGTTACGCGCACGAGAGGAACCGTTTCAGCTGCGCCACATGCAACCTTGCTTACCGTTGCTGTTAACGGCGAAGAGCGATCTTTAGGTACGATAACAGCAGCGACACCTGCGGCATCCGCGTTACGTAGACAAGCGCCTAGGTTATGAGGGTCTGTTACGCCGTCTAGAACTAACAGCAAAGGCTGTTCGTGCTGCGCTAGGATATCGTCTAGGTGAGTTTCATTAAGCTGCTTAGCAGGCTTCACCTTAGCAATAAGACCTTGGTGATTCGCACCTTGTGCTTTTTCATCCAACGGCTTACGACCCATCTGTTGAATCGACACACCAAACTGTTGCAGTTGGTTCAGTAATGGAAGAAGACGCTCGTCTTGGCGACCTTTCAATACATACGCTTCGATAAAACGTGCAGGATCTTTTTCTAGTACGGCTTTCACCGCGTGAATACCGTAAATAAATTCGTTACTCATTGTCTCAACTTACTCTTATTGCTCAGAGATGAATGACATCAATGCCGATGCATCCACCTCTGTGTTGTTCATTTCGAGAGTAGCGTCTTGTGCCTGATACTCTCGCATTAAAGTCATTTCACACTAAATCAGTAGGCGCTAAACCTGATTAGCAGAGCGCCTTATTTAGCCTTAAGATCTATCAGCCTTAAGAGTTATCAGCCTTTGGCTTACGGCTTGCAGCACGCTTTTTCTTAGCGCGAGCTTTAGCAGCACCGGTTTTATTCGCTGGCTTTTTCTTCTTAGCAGGGCCTTCGCTGCTTCCGTCAGGTCGCTTAGTTGGCTCAACCATAGGCTTCGCTGATACACCTGGCTTATTACTCTTCACTGCTGAGCGCTTCTTGCTTTTCGCCTTTTTCATCGCTTCGGCTGCACGCTTCTTGGCTGTTTTGCCTTTGCCACGCGGCTGACGATCAGTGTCTTCTAAGTCAAAGTCGATTTGGCGAGTTTCTAAATTAACCGCAGAAACCTTCACTTTAACCGAATCACCCAAGCGGTAGATATTACCTGAGCTTTCACCCACTAGACGCTGACCAACAGCATCCAATTGGTAGTAATCATTCGCTAGCGCTGAGATGTGTACCAAGCCATCAATGTGCAGTTCAGTTAGACGAACAAAGAAGCCAAAACCAGTCACGTTGGCAATCACACCATCCATCACCTCACCGACATGGTCTTGCATGTATTCACACTTCAACCAGTCGTTTACTTCACGCGTTGCGTCATCAGCACGACGTTCAGTCATTGAACACTGCTCGCCGTAGAAGTCCATATCATCGAAAGTGTAGTGGTAACCACCAGTTGGCGTCCAACGTTCGCTGTTACGACCTTCTTCTTTCGCAATAAGGTACTTAATCGCACGGTGCAATAGCAAATCTGGGTAACGACGAATTGGCGAGGTAAAGTGAGCATAGCGTTTAAGAGCTAAACCAAAGTGACCCGCGTTATCCGCGTTGTATACCGCTTGCTTCATTGAGCGTAGCAGCATAGTTTGGATTAATTCACGATCTTCACGTTCATTAATCTGTTGCATCAGTTGTGCATAGTCTACTGGTGATGGCGACAGACCACCTTCCAGTGTTAAACCTAATTCACTTAAAAAGCTCTTGAAGCCCATTAAGCGCTCTTCGCCCGGAGTTTCGTGAACACGGTACAGCGCAGGCTCTTTCGCTTTTTCTACGTAAGATGCCGATGCGATATTCGCAAGAATCATACATTCTTCGATGATCTTGTGTGCATCGTTACGAATTACTGGCTCAATACGGTCAATCTTACGATCCGCATTGAAGATAAACTTAGTTTCTACCGTTTCAAATTCAATCGCACCACGTTCGTCACGCGTTTTCTTAAGCACCTTATACATCTTATGAAGCTCTTCAAGATGTGGTACTTCAGGTTCGTAACGCTCACGTAATTCTTCATTGCCATCTAAGATCGCGCCTACTTTGTTATAAGTAAGACGAGCATGAGAATTCATTACCGCTTCGTAGTGCTTGTAGCCTGACAGTTTACCTTTGTCTGAGATAGTCATCTCACACACCATACATAAACGGTCTACCTGAGGGTTCAATGAACACAAACCATTTGAAAGCACTTCTGGCAGCATTGGCACGACTTGTGACGGGAAGTATACCGAGTTACCACGGTTAATCGCTTCTTTGTCTAGCGCTGTATCTGGGCGAACGTAGTAACTTACGTCAGCAATCGCTACCCATAGACGCCAGCCGCCGCCTTTCTTCGCTTCACAGTAAACCGCATCATCGAAGTCACGCGCATCTTCACCATCAATGGTAACCAATGGCAGTTTACGCAGGTCTACACGTCCTTCTTTTGCTTCTTCAGGAACATGCTCACCTAGGTTTTCGATTTGCTTATCTACCGCTTCAGGCCACTCTTGTGGGATCTGGTGAGTACGGATCGCGATCTGCGTTTCCATACCCGGCGCCATGTTTTCACCAAGAACTTCGGTCACTTTACCCATCATGTTACGAGAACGACCACCACGATCCGTAATTTCAATCACAACCACATTACCCATTCGAGCACCGCCTTTATGCTCAGTAGGGATCTGGATGTCGTGACTAATACGCGAATCATCAGCAACCACGTAAGAATGGCCATATTCTAGGAAGAAGCGACCAACAAGTGGCGTTTTGCGCTCTTCAAGAACACGAACCAAACGACCTTCACGACGACCACGTTTACTGTTGTCAGTAGGCTGAACCAATACGTAATCACCGTGCATGATGGTTTTCATCTGATGATGCGGCAGCACGATATCATTGTCTTTACCCACACTGCCGTCTGGGCGAACCCAACCATGACCGTCTTTATGACCAATCACATAGCCTTTGATCAGTTCCATCTTCTCAGGCAATGCGTAGCACTGACGACGAGTAAAGATAAGCTGTCCATCACGCTCCATTGCACGCAAACGACGACGCAGCCCTTCATATTGTTCCTCTCCAGCAAGACCCAAAGCTTCGAATAGATCGTTGCGGTTCATCGGAATATTCGCGTCTGTTAGAAACGAAATAATGAACTCTCGGCTTGGTACTGGGTTATCGTAATTTTTCGACTCTCGGTCGGCAAAAGGATCAACAGTGGTTGTCGCTGTCGTATTTTCTGACGTTGGTGTGTTTTTTGACATAGGCGGGCCTGCTTAAGCAAGGAAGGTATATACCCCTAGTATATCTGATGCTAGGGGTAAGCTACAGATATGCTTTAGAAAACACTCAAATAACCTCAGATTGATACATATCTTCACTTTGTGAAACATCGCTTCATAGACGTGGATTATCATCAAAATTTCAAGCAAACGATAAAACAAACGTTTGCGCCATGAATGAAATACACTATTATCCACGCACTTTACCAACTCCTGTTCTGGGTATGATATGAAACTAAAACGCACTTTATTGGCTTCAACTATGGCGAGCCTAGCGCTGTTCCCATTCGCAAGTTCGGCAATGGAAAAGGCTGACCTGATGATTACCGATGCGATGGTTCTAACCATGAACCAAGACAAAACGGTTTATGAAAGCGGTACTGTTGTGGTCAAAGACAACAAAATCATTGCGGTTGGTGATGCTTCACTAGAGAAGCAGTACCAAGCTAAGCAAGTGTTAGACGTTGATGGCGATATCGTTATGCCAGGTCTCATCAATACCCATACTCATGTATCAATGACAGTTTTCCGTTCGTTAGCCGATGATGTGCCAGATCGCCTGCACCGTTACATCTTTCCGCTAGAGAAGAAGCTAGTATCGCGAGACATGGTACGCATTGGTGCCAACCTAGGTAACGTTGAAATGGTGAAAGGCGGTGTGACCACTTACGCCGACATGTACTACTTCGAAGATGAAGTCGCAAAAACCGTCGATAAGATCGGTATGCGTGCCATCCTAGGTGAAACGGTGATTAAGTTCCCTGTAGCCGATGCGGCCAACGCCGAAGAAGGCATTAAGTACGCGTTGAACTTCATTGAAGAATACAAAGATCACCCGCGAATCACACCAGCGTTTGCACCGCATGCGCCTTACACCAACACCACAGAGATCCTGCAGAAAATATCTAAGCTCTCCCTAGAGTTAGATGTTCCAGTAATGATTCACCTTGCAGAATCACACCGTGAAGAAGAGAAAATCGCAGAGCGTTCTGATGGATTGTCCCCGGTTCAATACATGGACAGCATTGGCGCACTCAACAAGAACTTGGTGGGTGCACACATGATCCTTGTTGACGATCATGATATCGAACTGGTGAAGAAATCGGATATGGGTGTAGCTCATAACATGAGTGCTAACATCAAGTCAGCAAAAGGTGTATCACCTGCCCTTAAGATGTATGACGAGAACGTGCGTATCGGTTTAGGTACTGATGGCCCAATGTCTGGTAACACACTGAGCACCATTGATGAGTTCAACCAAGTCGCTAAGGTTCACAAGTTAGTTAACAAAGATCGTGCTGCGATGCCGCCGATCAAAGTGATCGACATGGCGACCATGGGCGCAGCAAAAGCGCTGCACATGGAAGATAAGATCGGCTCTCTTGAAGCAGGCAAACTGGCTGACATCATAGTGATCGATACTAAGGCGCCAAATATGGTTCCGGTCTACAACCCATACTCAGCACTGGTGTACTCAGCTAACTCAGGCAATGTTCGTCATTCCATCGTTGATGGCAAGATCATCATGCAAGATCGCGACATGCTAACGGTAGACGAAGATAAGATCCGCCAAGAAGCACTCGATTTCACTAAGGTTGTTCGTGAAACGGTAATTGAGTCTGGTGAGGTTGTTCAATAAACTCGCAATCGAATAGCATGACCTCCTAAACGTAAAAAGCCCCGCACTAACTAAATTAGGCGGGGCTTTTTAAGTCTTGTTTCCTGTAACAATGAGTGCAGGGATCATTACAGGCTTCTTGCTCGGTATTACCAGAACACGTCTCGACGTTTTGCTCGAGCAATAATATTGTCTGGCATTCTCTGTTCCAGGCCGCTACGAAGCACAGTGATACGTCTGTGTTGTCTTTGGTCTGCGGTTACCGAATTATACAACCAACGGTAAGCATCTTCATAATCCAATGGGCTACCGTAGTCACGTAACAAGAGTTCCGCTAAGTGAATGCTCGCACTTAAGTTACCCATCGAGGCTGCTTCACGTAGATACGGAATCGCACGCTCTTGATCTTGTTGTACCAAAGTACCACGAGAGTAATAACGACCTAACTGCTCTAATGCAGCGGGTAAACCTTGATGTGCCGCGTTTTCCATATAGTAAAGGCCAAGCTCTACATCTTGTGGAACACACACACCCCAAGCCAACATATCACCGTATAAAAACTCATAAGAAGGCAAGCTAATACGCGTTGCACGAGCAACGATATCTTCAACTAACTGGCACTTATCAGCTTTCACTCGCTCTAGATGTTGATTATTTTCGATTAAATTAATCAGTTCAGCTTCTGTATATATTGGAACGGGCTCTCCCACATCAGCCAAATTAGCATGACTCAAGGGTGAGCTCAGCGCCATTATTAATGAAGCTGCCACAATTCGTAGCTTCATACCTGCACTCTATTATCTGTCGCTAAAGTTATCTATTGAGGGGTGCAGAGGATTTCTACACGCACAAAACAGGGTGAACTTCACTTTCCATGATATCTGTATCGGCAATAACCCCGACGGCTTTAGACAAAACTTGCCGCTAATGGGCAATATTTTGCCTGATGACGCTTAAAAGATCACCATCAAAGAGTGAACGGCTAAATTGCAGGTATTAAAAAGCCGACTTAATAAAGTCGGCTTTTAGAAAACTATTTTATTATCAAAGCACTGTTCGTGCCTGGTAATCACTCAGCAGGCATTATGCGCCGTATGGGTGAACCTTGATGATAGTTTCGTTACGATCTGGGCCAGTTGATACGATATCAATTGGAACGCCAGTTAGGTCTTCGATACGCTTGATGTAATCTAGAGCAGCTTGTGGAAGCGCGTCGATAGATTTAGCACCAAATGTGTTTTCAGACCAACCAGGCATTGTTTCGTAGATTGGCGTCGCTTCTTCGAATGACTCAGCAGCCATTGGAGAAACTTCTAGGATAGAACCATCTTTCATCTTGTAACCAGTACAGATTTTTAGTTCTTCTAGGCCATCTAGAACGTCTAGTTTAGTTAGACACATACCAGATAGAGAGTTGATTTGGATTGCACGACGCATAGCAACAGCATCAAACCAACCAGTACGACGTAGACGACCAGTTGTTGCGCCAAACTCGTGACCAACATCGCCTAGGTGTTTACCAACTGGGTCTTGCTTCTCAAGGCCATCGTATAGCTCAGTAGGGAATGGACCTGAACCAACACGAGTACAGTAAGCCTTAGTAATACCAAGGATGTAACCGATGTGACGAGGACCGAAACCAGAACCTGCAGCAACACCACCAGCAGTCGTGTTAGAAGACGTTACGTATGGGTAAGTACCGTGGTCGATATCTAGTAGCGTACCTTGAGCACCTTCGAACATGATCTTGTCGCCGCGCTTACGTGCTGCGTCTAGTTCGTCAGTTACGTCGATAACCATCGCAGTTAACATGTCTGCGTAGCTCATCGCTTGCTCAAGAACTTCTTCGTAGCTTACTGTTTCAGCTTTGTAGAAGTGCTCTAGTTGGAAGTTGTGGAATTCCATCACTTCTTTTAGCTTCTCAGCAAATGCTTCTTTATCGAAAAGGTCGCCAACGCGTAGACCGCGACGAGCAACTTTATCTTCGTAAGCAGGACCGATACCACGACCCGTTGTACCGATAGCTTTAGCGCCACGAGCGATTTCACGCGCGTTGTCGATTGCAATGTGGTACGGAAGAATTAGAGGACAAGCTTCAGAGATGAAAAGACGTTCACGTACTGGAATACCGCGATCTTCAAGAGGCTTCATTTCTTTTAGAAGTGCGTCAGGCGATAATACTACACCGTTACCAATAACACATTTAACGTTATTACGTAGGATGCCTGATGGAATTAAGTGAAGAACGGTTTTTTCACCGTCAATTACAAGTGTGTGACCTGCATTGTGACCGCCTTGGTAGCGAACCACGTATTTTGCATCTTCAGTTAAAAGGTCAACGATTTTACCTTTACCTTCATCACCCCATTGGGTGCCTAGAACGACTACGTTATTTCCCATCTTTCCAATTTCTGTTGCTAATTAAAAATGGATTCTAGCACTGAATCACACTTCTTGCAGTCACTTTTTGTTCATAAACGTTAACGCTGTACAAAAATAAACCAGCCATAACTGGGGGCAGATGTGTAAAGATACTGATATCATTGCTTTTTTACAGACAAAAGGCAGAACCATGTCTCAATCAATTTGGCTCGCTATTGGGCTCGTACTTATTGTGGAAGGGCTCGGCCCCTTGATTGCACCCAATGGCTGGAGAAACATGGTCGCGCAACTGAGCGAGCAACCAGACACGCAACTGCGCCGCATTGGAGGCTGTCTTGTGGTGGCTGGAGCGGTTATCGCTTTCATGACCTACCGCTAGGTTTCTATAAGTAGAACGCTGTTAAGCGCCTTCCCTCGCGCCCCAATAGTGAATCCACAAACATGTCTCCTCCTGAAAGAAGTCATAGAAAACAAAAAGGCTCCCACAATGGGAGCCTTTTAAGTTTTAACGTATTTTGCTTATTAAGCTAAGCATTCGCTAACGCATCAGCTTATTTTGCTGGAGCGCCGCTTGCTTGATTCATGTATTGGAAGAAGTCAGTCTTCGGATCCAGTACTAGAATGTCGCTCTTATCGCTAAATGATGTCTCATAAGCTTGCAATGAACGCATGAAGCCGTAGAACTCAGGATCTTTGCTGAACGCATCAGAGTAGATCTTCGCTGCTTCTGCATCCGCATCACCACGAGTGATTCGAGCTGTACGGTCAGCTTCAGCAAGAACTGTTGCCACTTCTAGCTCAGCTTGAGCACGGATAACTTCCGCTTTCTCACGACCTTGAGAACGGTGTCTACGAGCAACCGATTCACGTTCTGCACGCATACGGCGGTAGATAGATTCACTGATTTCGTCAGGAAGGTTAATCTTCTTCATACGAAAATCAACAACTTCAACACCTAAATCAGCCATCGCACTTTCTGCCGTTCCAGACAAAACGTTTTCCATGATCTTATCGCGTTCGCCATCAACTTCTAGTGCTTCTGCAGCCGCTACCGTTGTGACGACTTCGCTATCAGCAGAGTCTGGCAGGATGTCCTTGTTGCGAGGGCCTGACACGATCTGCTTAATTTCACGAGAACCAATTTCAGAACGAAGAACATCTGTCACTTTACGCTCAAGAAGTGCTTCTGCCGTCATGATATTACCGCCACCGGTACTCAGATAGAAACGTCCAAAATCAGCAATACGCCATTTTGCGTAAGTATCAATTAGAACGTCTTTTTTCTCTGATGTTACGAAACGGTCAGAACGGCCATCCATCGTTTGAATACGAGCATCAAGTACTTTTACGCGATCAAACATCGGTAGTTTAAAGTGCAGACCTGGTTCATAGATTCGTGATACGCCGTTGTCATCGAGAACTCGACCAAAACGAATTACCATGCCACGCTCACCTTCTTGAATCACAAACACTGACATCAATAGAAGGGCAATCGTCACAACTAATACAGGGATCATTAATTTACGCATTATTAGTATCTCCCTTGGCGTGAACTGTCTGAACGAGTTTGAGTGCTAGGCTTTGGATCCGCTTGAGTTTCTAACTCAATTTGATCGTAAGTTGATGATGCTTTTGCAGGGCGAGAGCCCGACTGAGAACCACCTTGTGCGCCTAGCTTATCAATTGGTAGGTATAGCAAGTTACCGCTTGATTCAGAATCAATCAGGACTTTCGATGTGCTTGAGTACACTTTTTCCATTGTATCTAGGTACATACGGTTACGTGTTACTTCAGGAGCAGCTTGGTATTCAGGTAGCAGTTTCTCGAATTGAGCAACTTGACCTAGAGCACCATTAACTGTGCGCTCTGAGTAACCCACCGCTTCTTTCTTCAAACGCTCAGCACGACCTGTTGCTTTTGGAAGAATGTCATTTCGGTAAGCTTCAGCTTCACGTTCAAAACGCTCTTCATCCTCACGAGCCGCGATAGCATCATCAAATGCATCTTTCACTTGCTCAGGTGGACGTGCTGACTGGAAGTTCACATCAACAATCAGAATACCCATATCGTAGCTATCAATAATACGGTTCAACGTTTCTTGAGTGCTTTGACGAATCTGCTGACGACCACTTGTCAGGATACTATCCATTAGTGAGTCACCAATTACCGCACGAAGCGCGGAATCGGTTGCTTGACGTAAACTGTCGTCTGCATTCGTTACACGATACAAGTACTTGTATGGGTCAGAAACACGGTATTGAACACCCATTTCAACGGTCACAACGTTTTCATCTTTCGTTAGCATCGTGCCAGCAGCACGTAGAGAACGAATCGCTTGAACGTTTACTAGTTGCTCATCACTGATTTCATCGATGAAGCGCGGGTGCCAGTTAAGACCAGGTTCTTCTATACGGTCGAACTGACCCAGTCGAAGTACTACTGCTCTTTCTGCTTCGCCAACGGTGTAGAAACCAGCGAAGAACCAGATAGCAATAGCAATAACGGCAATGACACCAAAGCCAATTGCACCGCCACCACCAATAGATGGCCCGTTACCACCCTTTTTACCAAACTTGCCACCTAACTTTTGACTTAGTTTATTAAACACTTCGTCTAGATCTGGCGGTCCTTGATCTCGGCCGCCGCGATTATTTTTATTACCCCAAGGGTCATTATCGCGGCCGTTATTATCGCCGTTGTTGTTATTTCCAGGCTCATTCCACGCCATTAGAAAGCTCCATCATTTGATATGACGTTATACTGTAGCAGTCTCTTTGGTAACGATAAAGTCACCTAAGAGCGCCCCTTCTCTTTTTTCAAGTTTAGACCAATCTATTTGTTGCATTCGGATATCTATCAACAAGTTACCATTTTCATCATACTCTTCCTGTTGAATACATTTCATCTCGAAGAATAAGCTGCGAATGCGACCCTGATGTTGATGTGGAATACACAACCGGAATTGAACCATCTGGCTAGCTAAACGCTCAGTTAAAGCTTCAAACAGTAGCTCAATACCTTCTCCTTCCATTGCAGAAACCCAAACAGCGCGAGGTGCGCCCTCTTCGTCTCTTTCAATTCGAGGTTTTTGGTCTTCCATGCAGTCAATTTTGTTCATGACTACAAGGGTTGGCACTTCATGAGCATCGATTTCTTCTAATACTTCATGAACAGCCTGAATGTTCTCACGAAAACGGTCATCACTGGCATCAACAACATGTAACAAAATGTCAGCTTCCTGCGTCTCTTGTAATGTTGCCTTGAACGCAGCGACCAAGTCGTGTGGTAGATGACGGATAAAACCTACGGTATCTGCGAGAATTGCAGGCCCGACATCTGCCAAATCAATCTTACGTAGTGTTGGGTCTAGGGTTGCAAACAGTTGGTCTGCCGCATAAACACCAGCACTTGTGATGCGATTGAAAAGTGTTGATTTCCCTGCGTTGGTATAACCAACCAAAGAAATTGTTGGGATTTCAGCTCGATTACGAGCACGTCGTCCTTGTTCACGCTGTTTAGCAACTTTCGCTAAACGACGTAGTATTGCCTTTATACGGTCACGCAACAAACGTCGATCGGTTTCCAGTTGAGTTTCACCTGGACCACGAAGACCAATACCACCTTTCTGCCTTTCAAGGTGAGTCCAACCACGAATCAGTCGAGTAGAGATATGACGAAGCTGAGCGAGCTCAACTTGTAGCTTACCTTCATGAGTTCGCGCACGTTGTGCAAAAATATCTAAGATCAAACCCGTGCGATCAATCACACGACATTTACACAATTGCTCGAGGTTGCGCTCTTGGGCAGGAGAGAGGGAGTGGTTAAAAATCACAATTTCAGCACCGGTTAGCTGAACAGCTTGTGCGATTTCTAGGGCTTTACCTTCTCCAACGTAGTATTTAGGGAGTGGGGATTGTCGGCTACCAGTAATCACTTGTAGCGTTTCTACCCCCGCTGAGGAGACCAGCATTTCACATTCACTTAGGTCTTCCCACTCTCCCTCTTGCGTGAAGTTGATATGAACAAGTACGGCTCGCTCGCCGGATTCATAACGGTCAAACAAGCAACCAACTCCTTATTACAGCGTAAGCTGTATCAATTGAACGATTAATCTTCAGTCTTCTCTGGACGATCAGATGGCGTGCGTTGCTCGCCGCTGTGGTGACTAACTGCACGTGCAGGTACCACAGTAGAAATGGCATGCTTGTAAACCATTTGGTTTACTGTGTTCTTCAATAAGATCACGAATTGATCGAAAGACTCGATCTGACCTTGCAGCTTAATGCCGTTGACAAGATAGATAGAGACTGGAATGCGCTCACGACGGAGTGCATTTAGGAATGGGTCTTGTAGCGATTGCCCCTTAGCCATTTTATTTTCCTTATTTGTATTTTGTTGTAATTATTTAGCTAGTGGTGCACAAAAAGGTGCGGCCTTTGCATCTGAGCTAAATGAATAAAAAAACTCCGTTGTTATTGAAAGGCTGTGATTTTTTAAAAGCCTCAATAACGGATCCTTTCCAGAGTATATTCACGCAAAAGCGATCACATTATACACAGCAATACTAATCAGATGCTATTGCATCTGAAAGAGTTTCTAACGCTTGATCAATGTTTTCGCTATCTAACCAAGTTAAATCATCCCAACTGCGCAACCAGGTGATTTGTCGCTTGGCCAACTGACGGGTTGCACAAACACCACGGAAAACCGCTTCGTCTAAATCACAATTACCGTCTAAATAATCCCACATCTGCCTATAACCAACGCATCGGATCGATGGCAGTTCAGGATGAAGATCTTCTCTGGCGTGCAACGCCTTCATTTCCTCTTCAAATCCTGCTTCTATCATCTTCTCGAAACGCAGCTCAATGCGGCGATGGAGTTCAGTCCTTTCCTTGGGAGCTATTGCAAATTGTTTTACACGAAATGGCAGGCTATCGCCTTTCGTTTGAGTTAGCTCTGTTAATGTTTTACCCGAAATTCGGTAAACTTCCAATGCCCTTGAAAGCCTTTGTGGATCATTTGGGTGTATTCTTTCAGCGGATACGGGATCTATCTCTCTTAATTGATCGTGCAATGCCTGCCAACCTTGTTCGATAGATTCCGCTTCAATCTGCTTACGAATCTCTTGATCCGCGGCTGGTAATGGCGATAAACCTTCCAACAATGCTTTGTAGTACAGCATTGTGCCACCAACAAGTAACGGGATTTTGCCTTCCGCTACAATCTTATTCATTTCATTGATCGCATCACGACGAAAATCTGCCGCAGAATACGCTTCGCTTGGATCCAAAATATCAATCAAGCGATGAGGCGCGAGCTCAAGCTCTTCCGCATCCGGTTTAGCGGTACCAATATCCATGTCTTTGTAGATCAATGCCGAATCGACGCTGATGATCTCTACAGGGTATTTCTGACGTAAGCGGATAGCTAAATCTGTTTTTCCTGACGCCGTTGGGCCCATTAAAAACAACGCTAAAGGTAATTTTTCAGTCATGATATTTTGTATTTGCTTCTCTGTTTTAGCGCTTTTTAGCAAAGGGCTTTGTGTCGCGACGTATTCAGCTAAAAAGACAAAGGTCGTCGCGAAAAAATTAAACCGTAAACGCGGCTATAGTCGCTGAAAAGTCGATAGGATTAACAAACTCTGGATCATCTAATGGAAGTAGACCATGCCAAAGTTGTTCTAGTTCCCCAACTAGTTGAACCGCTTCAGATAAAGTGTAGTCGCTTTTTACTTGTGCGGTTTGAATCCCGATCCAGTTAACCAAAGCTGACAACATGTCATTAGGTTGCTTCACTGCACCCTGGGCATTTATTGAAGCCGCGTAAGATAACAGATCTGGGATCAAAATTTGTAAGTTTTGCTGCCTTAAAGGAGAAGGCACGCCCATCACCATTACCGCCTCGCTGTTTCGCGCCTTAAGCTCAATCCCCAGTAATGCCAGAGTTTGACTCAGCGCCTTAGCAACTTCGACAAGTTCACTACCCAGCTTAATCGATAAAGGCACCAATAGTGGTTGGCTTTTTAACGCACCACCTCGAGTATCAAGCTGACCAACAACACGCAATAACTCAGCCTTAGCCAAGGAAACCAGCACACTGCCGTTCTTATTGCCCATTACCAGATACTGACGTTCCACAATCGAGACCGCTTTGCCCAAGTCCGTTACAGGTGCTCTTGGCTTTAAATGAACAGGATTCTGTTGAGCAGGCTTAGCTTCTTTATTTTCTTTATTTTCTTTATTTTCTTTATTTTCTAAGTTGTCTCTGGTTTCTACTGATGCCACATGCTCTTGAGAAAGTGAAGGCTGTACAACTTGCTCATCAAAATCTGGCGTTTTCAGAAGCTCTTTATAGGCTTTCACTTCTCGCTTAGATGGCGCGGGTTCACCATGATGTTGGTGTGGCTCTTTCTCTTTTCTCGGAACAGGTCGAGACTCTATCCACTCTTGGCGAGAGGAACCGGTAAAACTGCTGTCACTAGTAGCCGAGCTTCGGCCAGCTAATGAACTTGGACTGGTTGATGAGCTTGGGCTAATTGATGAAACATAGTGTCGCCCACCATCATTAACGCTGTGTTGAGGCTTATCAAAAGCGTGCTCTGATTCTGCTTTTCTCGGGTAGGCAGGCGTTTGCTCAATAGCGTGTCGCACCCTATCCGAAACTTGGGTTTGATCCGAACTGCTAGGCATTACGCTTTCTGGCTCAGCGAAACTTGCAACACCATCAACTGCAGAGCTTGTACTATCTTGCTGATGATGAATCACTTCTGACTGATGAAAAGCCGACTGATTGATTGGTGCAGCATCGATCTGCTTGCTCTGCGCTAAACCATCGCTCAATGCTTGGTAAATAAAGTCATGCACAAGGCGCGCTTGATGAAAACGCACTTCATGTTTTGCAGGGTGGACATTCACGTCCACCTGATGTGGGTCGAGTTCAATGAACAACACATACGTCGCGAATTGGTCTGGACGCAGGCTGGTTTCGTAGCTTTGACGAATCGCATGATTGATCAGCTTGTCACGCATCATACGACCATTCACATAGCAGTATTGCAGGTCGCTTTGTTGTCTTGCTCCTTCTGGCGTGGTGATCCAGCCATGAAGT
This sequence comes from Vibrio sp. 10N.286.48.F5, assembly GCF_041469785.1. Lineage (NCBI taxonomy): Bacteria > Pseudomonadati > Pseudomonadota > Gammaproteobacteria > Vibrionales > Vibrionaceae > Vibrio > Vibrio sp. 10N.286.48.F5. Next base: position 32,482 of record NZ_JBFRLG010000020.1, read on the forward strand.
TTTAGGCCTTGATGCTCAAGTTCGATCTTAAGCATATGACGAACAAAAGGATTGCCACATACCGCAGCGATGCGCTTTTCTGCTTGAACTTGTGTTTTTGCAGCGCGGTACTGACGAATCATCTTGCCGTTATGACGAAGGTTGATCGTCACATCAAAACGACTCAATGCGATGCGTTTAAGCAACTCATCAATATGGGTGAATTCAGTTTTCTCGGTGCGTAAGAATTTGCGGCGTGCTGGCGTATTAAAGAACAGGTCCAACACCTCAACCGAAGTGCCAATAGGATGCGCCGCAGGCTGCAGTTTCACCTGCATATCACGGCCTTCACTGTGTGCTGCCCAAGCTTGATCTTGAGTGGCAGGGCGTGACGTCATGGTTAAGCGCGCAACCGAGCTAATACTCGCCAGCGCTTCACCACGGAAACCGAGGCTGACGATCGCCTCTAGGTCATCAAGAGTGTGGATTTTGGAGGTAGCATGACGACTCAGTGCCAAGGCAAGCTCATCTTTTACGATGCCCTTACCATTGTCACGAACGCGGATCATCTTGGCGCCACCTTTCTCGATATCAATATCGATACGAGTGGCACCCGAATCCAAACTGTTCTCAACCAACTCTTTTACAACAGAAGCGGGTCTTTCTACCACCTCACCCGCTGCGATTTGGTTAGCTAACCGAGCTGGCAGTATTTTGATCGTCATATTAATTGCTACCTTACTGCCATTGATGGAAACGCTGTTACGTTTGCACTAGTTCTTCTTTTTTAACATTGATATACCTGAAGCCGCTTAGTATTCCCAAGGCTACTTGTGAGGAATAATCAACACTTGGCCGATAGCCAGGCTGTCAGATTTTAACTTATTCGCTTGGCGAATGCTGTTGACGCTCACGCCGTATTTCGAAGCTATCTTGCCAAGGTAATCACCTCTTGCAACTTTGTGTTTGCGCAGAGGAACATCTTTAACTTCAACCGTAATACGTAACTTTTGGCCTACTCTCACCGTCTCTGATTTCAAACGGTTCTCACGTTTAATATCAGCCACCGACACTTTATAGCGGCTGGCGATCTTACCTAGGTACTCTCCAGACTTAACCGTGTGAGTGATGGTCTTCGTTTTAACCGCACTGCTTGATGATGAAGTTGAAGCACTGCCTGGAATCTTAAGTACTTGGCCAATTGCTAGGCTGCTCGATTTCAGATTGTTGAACTTCATCAACGTCTGTGTCGACGTACCATACTTGCTCGCAATCACAGACAAAGACTCACCACGAGAGACTTTATGTTGGCTCACGCTGCCCGTTGATGACGTTGCGTTAGACAAGATAATCCCTTCAGGCGGGTTAGCCTTCAAATACTTAACCACCGCTTTAGTCACTGCTCGTGCCAATTTATCTTGGTGCGAACGTTGGAAAAGAAGCTTCTCTTCCGTCGGATTCGAAATAAAACCTGTCTCTACCAGTACTGATGGGATCTGTGGTGAACGTAATACTGCTAAGCTGGTGTTAATCGGCTTGCTATTGTGCAGTTTCGCAACCTTACCCATTTCAGACAGAATTGCCGTTGCCAGTTTGTAGCCCTCTTTTTGAGAGTGGCTAAACTGCAAATCAAGCAGGGTTTGGTTTACGTTCTTATCATCAATATTGCTTGTGAACGCTGCACCGCTACCACCAAGCAATTCAGACTGTTTCTCTTTATTCTCAATCCAACGAGAGATCTCTGTATTTGCGCGTCGAGTGTTCAATACAAACACTGAACCACCTCTTGGTTGAGGCGTCGTAAAGGCGTCGGCGTGAATAGAGATCAACAGGTGAGCTTCATTCTCTCGAGCAATCGCAACACGTCGATTCAGGTTCACAAAGTAATCAGCATTACGAGTCATACGAGTTTTGATCCCCGGGACCGCATTCAGTTGAGCTGCTAACTTCTTAGAAATACTCAGAGTCGCGTTTTTTTCGTATTTACGCGTAGGACCAATCGAACCTGGGTCTTCACCACCGTGGCCAGGATCAATCACAATTAGAATATCTTTCTGGCGCTTAACCTGATTAATGTTCTTACTTACCGTTGGCTTACTCGGTGTCGATGTCGCTTTACTTGCCGCACCATGAGGTAAGTCGATCACCAAACGGTGTCCATACTGACCACCTGGGGTCGGGCTCAGTTTGAATAATTCTGCTTTAGACGACTTCTTTAACTCAAAAACCAAGCGATAGGTGTTTTTGTCTGGCGGTGAGCTCTTACGAATCTTAGATAGAACAGGGCTGTCTTTCACCTCGACCGGTAACTTAGTCGCAAGACTGGTATTTTTTAAATCAACCACTAAGCGACTCGGGCTACTCAGGGTGAAATAGCTAAAGTCCGCTTCTGATTTTAAGTCGATAACCACACGAGTTTCTTCTGGAGAAGGCCAAACCCTTAAACTTTTCAGTGAGTTTGCAGAAACAAGTGAAGAAAACAGTATAGAAAAAACAGCAGCCATCATGGCCACTGTTGAAATAAGGCGTTTAGAAATCAACATAACTCCAACTGACTAAGTAAGCGCTGTCCGTATTCACTATTAGCGGTTAAAGAAACAACACGGTGATCGTCTTGGTAACGAATATCAATATCCAAATCGGCTTCTGGTAGCATCCCATAACCTTTCTCAGGCCACTCAACCAAACAGATAGCATCCGGCGTAAAATAGTCACGAATTCCCATAAACTCTAACTCTTCAGGATCTGCTAGGCGATAAAGGTCAAAGTGGTACACCTGCCAATCTGCAAGTTGATAAGGTTCAACTAGAGTATACGTTGGGCTTTTTACATTTCCTTGATGGCCAAGTGCTTTTACAAAGCCACGACTGAAAGTCGTTTTACCTGCGCCAAGATCACCATGCAGATAAATAGTCGTCTGCTGTGAGCAAAGATTAGAAAGCTCCGTTCCTAATTGAATCGTTGCTTGTTCATCTTTCAAAGTAAATTGTTTCGTGCTCATGAATACGTTCTCTAAAAATCGATCGTTGACTATATAAAAATCAAAAGAACAAGAATAGTAAACCGTGATGCTTTTGGGAGACAAGCACTCAAGTGTAAGTTCTATGAAAAATACTGATCAAAACGCGTCTGTTCTGGTCAACACCACTAAGATCCGTTAAGATCCGCCCCCATTTTTGCCGAACCTAATTTTAATTAGCCTTATCTCTAATTGTAAAACAGAGAAAATAAGAAATAAGCCATGAATCTAGACCATCTTGCTGAAAAAATTAAAATCTGGGGAAAAGAGCTGGGCTTTCAAAAAGTTGGCATCTGCGATGTTGATTTAAGTGAACACGAAGCCCCTCTTCAAGCATGGCTAGATGCAGGCAACCACGGCGAAATGGATTGGATGGCTCGACATGGGATGATGCGTGCACGTCCTGATGAACTTCACCCAGGCACAATTCGAGTGATCAGCGCTCGAATGAACTACCTACCACCAGAAGCTCAGTTCGCCTCTAACCTAAGCGATACCACTCAAGGCTACATCAGCCGCTATTCTTTAGGCCGCGACTATCACAAATTGTTCCGTAACCAGTTGAAAAAGCTAGGACAAAGAATTGAAAAAGAGGTCGAGGGTTTAGACTCACGCCCTTTCGTCGATTCAGCGCCCATTTTGGAAAGACCACTCGCTCAAAAAGCAGGGTTGGGCTGGACAGGTAAACACTCATTAATTCTTGATAAAGACGCTGGCTCTTGGTTCTTTCTAGGGGAGCTGTTAGTTAACATCCCTCTTCCCACGGATGAACCCAGTGTTGATGAGTGCGGCAAATGCACCGCATGTATCACTTCTTGCCCAACGGGTGCCATTATTGCTGATGGCGTAGTGGATGCTCGCAAATGTATCTCGTACTTAACCATTGAATATGATGGTGTGATCCCTGAAGAGTATAGAGATGCCATTGGTAACCGTATTTACGGTTGTGATGATTGTCAGTTAGTTTGCCCATGGAACCGTCATGCCGAACTTACAGAACAAACCGACTTTCACCGCAGAGAAGATTTCCAAGAAGCCGATCTGGTTTCACTTTCAAGTTGGGACGAAGCAACCTTCCTAAAGAAAATGGAAGGCTCAGCAATCAGACGTATCGGCCACACCCAGTGGTTACGCAATATCTTTGTTGCGATGGGCAATGCACCATTTCAACAACGCATTATTGAAACCCTGGAGTCTCATCAAGGCAAAAACGAAATGCTTGATGTGCATATTGAGTGGGCTTTGAATAAACAACTACAGCAGTTACCCAACGCTAGCAGTGCGCAAGAAGATAGCTCTACGCAGAAAAATAGCTGTGTGCAAAAAAGTAACAGCAAAATCTCCACCAAAAAGCACAGACTGATACGTATAGTAGAGAAAGGACTACCAAGAGACGCTTAACGCTTTATATACCAATATATGGCAAGCGAGCCCCCACTAACAGTCCAACATTTAAGACAACTCGTTGCACATAATTTTAGAACAATGTTTGACCTTGTTCTCAATTCTAACAATGTGGAAAAAATTCAGAACTCTCGTAAACTTCCGACACCCGAGCAAAGTTAAACACAGTACCGATAAATGATTAAGATCAAAAAACAACAAGTTAACGATCTTTTATTAAATCCAAGATAGGCATCCAACTTGATAAAAAACAACAAGTTACGATCGCTGCAATTCATCTAATATATTGAAAACAAGAAAGATCTTTTAGGGATAGGTAAAGAATTAAGCCTGAAACAACTTTATCAACCAAGTTATCCACACCTAACATTTTGTGGATAAGTCTGTTTATAGATGTGAAAAACCTCAAGTGTCTGCTTCAGAGACCTGATATTTACTAGCATTCCAGTTGCTAAGAAAAATTTAAGACAAAAAAATATCCACCATGATGGAGGATTATTTGCTTTTTTGGGGGGATTATGCTTCGCAGCATTAAAGAAAGAGCGTGACCTTTGTGGTCGCCTTTAAACACAGAGGTTTAAAGTACTTATTAGCTTTTTTAGAAGAAAGCTGGAGCGATACATCGGGTTCGAACCGATGACCTCAACCTTGGCAAGGTTGCGCTCTACCAACTGAGCTAGTATCGCATAAGTTAACCGCTATCGCGTTTAACTGTAATGTGGTTGCG
>NZ_JBFRLG010000021.1:0-57348 GCF_041469785.1 Vibrio sp. 10N.286.48.F5
TTTACTTTAATTGGTATTATTCCGGCACATATCAGAAAGCCTAGTCTGACGACTAGGCTTTCGTCGTTTCCAGTATCTGAGTTTAGTATTCGTCTTCGAGTTTTGTAGAAGCGTTCTCCGTTCGATGATCACGAGCTCTGATATTCCGACACTTATTATTAAGCTCTGCTCTCTCTAGCAGCGCTTGATTACGTAAGTTTATACTTGTGGCTATTGGTTCGTTGATTAACTTTTCCTGAGCGTCTTGAGAGCTCTATCTCCTACTAATTTGAACTGGCTGATAAAGATGCCTCGTTTCTAATAACAAGGTTTTGTTGGTCGGTAACTCTTGCTATCTCCCTCTACTTAATAGATTAATCTACAGGCAGTTACGTGAACTCCCCGGTTATAACGGTTTATAGTTGGAACGTTGATGGCTATTTAATTGTTAATTCAACGTGACTTTAAGTGGGCATCTGTCTGCGGGTAAATATCTTTAAGCGCCTTCTCTCAAGCTGATCTCCATTTGTTCTTGAACTTCAAGGTATCACTTTTCTCTATGACTCCTCTCGAACCTCTTATAAGGACTTGTTTATAAGAATGGTAAAACTACGTACAGACACAACTAAAGTCGTTCTCCGTGTGTTTGAGAAGCCCAGTTGAGCAATTTCATGGTTAGTTGGTATTGGGCAGGTAAGTGTTTGATGAGCTTGGTTTATAGCTATTGTAGAAGTTATCTAGGGTTAAATAGCAGATACAAAAAAGCCGATGCTAGACATCGGCTTAGTTTGAGTCGCTTAGAGTTAAGCGGGTTGAACTAGAGCGAGCGCTTTACGAGAAACCTCGTGAGCTGCTTTCGTTAAGTTTTGCTTCTCTAGTGCGTCAGATAGGTATCCGTAATCTGAAACATTTGAGCGAAGTGCTAGGGCTTTTTCGAAGTGGCTTTGTGCTTCCGCCCACTTCTGCTCTCTTAAGTAGAACTGAGCCAGCGCGCTGTGTGCTTCGGCATTACCACTGTCTTTACTAATTGCACGTTCTAGCATGACCACTACTGGGTGGTGATCGGATAAGTTCAGCTCTGGAAGCAACATGTAGAGTTCATTTGACCCACTCTTTGCAATGTTCTCTTTGATCACAGTGAAGGCTTCTGAGTCAGCTTTGCGAGCGATAAGTTGCTTCACAAAGCAGGATACAAGGTGCGAACTTTGTTTCTGTTTTCTTGAAAGCTTGTTCCAATGGCTGATTAAACCTTCGCTACCTTGCTGTTGTGCCACATCATGAAGTAGCCCACATTGTGCTTTCTGTTCTAATTCACGTTGCTCATCAGCTGTTAGAAGTTTGTTCTTAACTAATTTAGGAGTTAACTCTAGCAATGGCTGCCATAACTTCAGTTGCAAGTAAGTGGCTTTTAACAGGCCAAGTACAGCAGTGTTATTAGGGTATGTGCCTTTTAGGGTCGAAAGTGTATCGAATGCAGCTTCGTAGTTTGACTCGCTGATTTGCTGTTTAGCTTTAGTTAGCTCTACCGCAAGTAGAGAGTCGTCCTGTTGGCTAGCAAGCTCGATGTACTTATCACGCTCACTTGTATTACCTTGCTCGTGTGCCGCTTGAGAAGCGACTAAATAACAAAGTAGAGGCATGTCGTGATGATTAGCCCAGCGAGTTACTTTCTTCTCAGCGCCTTTCCAGTCACCTTCAAGCAGCTTGATGATGCCTTCATTGGTATAACGACGAGAGCGCTTCAGCTTACGAACACTGAACCAATTCCAAGTTGTCGAGCTTGCGTACATAAGCTTTTTAAATAGGTACTCTAAGCCGAATAGAGCCGCTAGAAGAGCGATGACGAAGATAACCAGTGTTGTCACGCTCATCTCAATGGTCTTATTCGCAATTGAGATCAGAACGTAGCCTTGTTGACCAGAGAACTGAGTACCAACAATTAACCCAGCACCTAGAACGAGAAAAAGAAAAATCCAACGAATCATTATTTTTCCTCCGTGGTCATAACGGTGACTTCACGACGTAGGCGCTCACGTATCACATCTGACAACTCATTTTGAGATTCAAGCTTTACAGGGTATTTCACAGAGATGTTCTGTTCACTTAGCTGTTTAATCGCTTTCTCAAATTCAATCACTGAGTTGTTATCTTGGTTTAGATAAGCTTTCGACCACTCGCTAGCGGTATTAAGAGCTGCGCTATAGAGTTCACCTTGTTCTTTGTAGACAGCGCGAATCGCGGTTTCTAATTTACCTTTGATGTTTTCACGAAGGTAGAAGTGCTGTTCTGGTGATAGTAGAGGGATAACTTCGCCATCACGACTACGGAATGTGATGAAGTTTTCTGAAAAGTCTTTCATCGACGTCATCAGGTTGTTCTGCCAGTCATTAATATCTTGAGATACGGCTTTTTTCTCAACAGCGGCAGCCTCAGGCAGGATTGCATTGGCAAGCGGCAGCGTATCGACTTGTTGTTGTAGGCTTGTGATGCGTAGAACTAAGCCATCACGGTCGATAAGAGGAATAGTGCGAAGCTTAGTAATGTCATTGGTCATTGATTGACGAAGAGAGACCAAGCTTGGGTCATTCAGTGCGGCGATACGTTGATCGGCGCTTTCCATTAGTTTGGTTGCACTAACGGCATCATGCTCGAGGAACAGTTTACGTCCTGCTAGTTTCACAAGGTAATCGGCTTCGGCAAGTAACCAGTCATTCGGGCGGCGACCTTTCACGTCAGCCACTGCTAACTGCAGGCTTTGAATGCTCTTCTGCTGTTGAGATTGCACGACCTGAGTTTTCTCCACCGCGTGTGAGGCTTCTTGGATAGTCTCTTGCTTGATGGTTTGTAGGTCTTTATTTACCGCAGATTGGGTATTTTGAAGTTGTGCTTGAAGAGCGGCTATTTGAGCCGAGTATTCAGCGCTCTTTTGCTGCATTTGAAATGCGATACCGCCACTGAAGATAATTGAAATAGCGATCGCAATAGCGCCTAGTTTGACACCGCGCTTACCTTGCTTTTCTGCTTTCTCTATTTGCTCTTTATGCTCAGCTTGAGGCTGCTCATTTTTAGCGGTATTTGAAGCAGAGGCATCAAGCTTCTGTTCAGGTTGTTTTGTCTCTGTAGAGTCAGCTTTTTCGTTTTCAACAACTACTGGCTGAGTATCTTGTTTCTTTTCAGGTTCAATATGCTCATTATTTTTTTTGCTTGTCATGCTTATTTCCTGTTTCTAGCTAGGGCCGGAGAGCAGCCAGTAATATTTGGTTCGTAGCACTGTGAGTATTGGTCACATTCGAGAAGCCGAGTTGTTGTGCTCGTTCTACAATGCGCCGGCTTGGGACAAATAGATGTCTTGTTGAAAGCCAAGCCAAATACTCATCAGGGGTAATTGAGCAGAGATACTCCAATTGTTCCTGACTAGTGATGACAACTTTGGACGTTTTTTTGTTTATCCATGTTTGATAGGTATTGTGGTCGCTAATAGGAATATATTCTCTACGGTAGGTCTCACAATAAGAGACTTGTGCACCTCGATTGAGTAGAGAATCCCTAATGAGCTCACGCCCACCATTGCCACGTAGTATCAAAATGGACTTATTTTCTACGCCATTAAGTTCAGTAAGTTTAAGAAGATGTTCACTATCACTAACTTGAGGATAGTTTACTTTTTGTTTACAGACTTTGCTTAAAACGTGCGCAGTTTTTTGACCAACGCCAAGATAAAGCGGCGAAGTAGGCCAAATGGATGAGGTTTTTGAAAGGATGCTTTGGGCAGCCGCCACGGCGTGGTGACTGACTGCAATAATGATATCGCTGTTATTAAGCTGGGTGCTTAAATCCGCAGAGTTGGGATTATCCACGATACGAATCAGCGGATGATGGATTGCTTGAACCCCTTCATCCGCTAGTTGTTGGCAAAGCGATTGTCCCTCTGAACCGGGACGAGTCACCAACACTGTCATGATTATTCTTGGTCAACGTAGAGCTTGGTTAAGATTTCTCTCGCGCCATCATCCAGCAATTGATTTGCCAGAGTCACGCCAAGTGCTTCTGCATCTTTGCGAGGGCCAGAGATCTCACCACGAACCATCTTAGAACCGTCCGGTTCACCAACTAATGCACGTAGCCAGATGTTTTCGCCATCTAATAATGAGTAGCTGCCGATAGGAACCTGACAGCCACCTTCTAGGGTAAGGTTCATTGCACGTTCGCACAGTACACGATCAGCCGTGTCTTTATGATTCAGTGGTTCAAGGAGTTTAATCAGACGCTCGTCATCAAGGCGACACTCAATACCAACAGCGCCTTGGCCAACAGCAGGGAGAGACTGCTCTGGTTCGATGAAGCTACGAATACGCTCTTCTAGCTCTAGACGTTTAAGACCTGCAGCAGCCAGTACGATCGCATCGTATTGACCATCATCGAGTTTACCTAGACGAGTACCAACGTTGCCGCGCAGCTCTTTGATGATCAGATCTGGGCGGTATTCTAACAGTTGGCATTGGCGACGCAGACTGCACGTACCCACGACAGCACCTTGTGGGAGTTCGTCGATGTTGTTGTAAGTGTTTGATACGAAAGCGTCACGCGGATCTTCGCGCTCACAAATTGTTACCAGACCTAGACCTTCAGGGAAGTCGACAGGTACATCTTTCATTGAGTGAACCGCTAGGTCAGCACGACCTTCTAGCATGGCTACTTCAAGTTCTTTAACGAACAGTCCTTTACCACCCACTTTAGCAAGCGGAGTGTCTAGGATGATGTCACCTTTGGTCACCATAGTTACCAACTCAACCTCTAAACCAGGGTGAGCAGCTTGCAGTGCATCCCTTACAAAGTATGCCTGCCAAAGGGCAAGAGGGCTTTTTCTGGTCGCGATACGGATTGGTGCTGAATTTGTCATGGTGTTTCCGATATAGGTTCTGTAATAGCCTAATCCTACCATTATGAGGCGAGAATTCTTACTGTTTGATCATTCCATACTTTGATAGCTGAGAGATTTTCATGAGTTCACCAAAATAGTGTGATTAGTATCTCATTTGAAACATGGGCTATTATTAGAAATAGTCAATAAAGAGGACACTACGGCGCCGTGAGTTTAACTTTCTGTCATCAAGGAATTGACCAGTATGACGGGTTCCTTTGCTTTACCATTAAGGGTAAAAGTGTTAAATTGATCACGTTTTGTTGCTCCTTTCGTTCAGTAACTAAACAGAACTGCACTTAACCTCAAACCAAGGACTTACCTTGCAGGCTTACACTCAAACTTTGATTCAACGATTAGACAATCTAAATCAGCAGCGCATTGATCGTGCGTTGGCGTTGATGAATGTGCAAGGCCAGCGAGTATTCAACCTTATTCCCGCACTGCTTCACTTCAATCACCCGATGATGCCTGGTTATTATGACCAACAAGTTCCTTTTGGAATTCGTAGCTTTACGCTTAATGAATTCCAAAAGCAATTTGTCTCTGATACCGAATTAACGCTGGGTGGCAAACTCACCGAGACGGATGAACCAGCAATCCTTGGCTTGTACACCATGGGTAGTACTTCTTCTATTGGTCAAAGCACTTCAAGTGATCTTGATATCTGGGTGTGTGTTTCCCCGGATATGGATGGCGCCTCTCGCGATAGCCTAACCAACAAGTGTCTCTTGATTACCGATTGGGCTGAAACCTTGGGAGTAGAAGCGAACTTCTTCTTGATGGATGAAGAGCGTTTCCGTTCGAACCATTCAGAAGAGATGACCGGCGATAACTGTGGTTCTTCACAGCACTTATTATTGCTTGATGAGTTTTATCGCTCTGCGGTTCGTTTGGCTGGTCAGCGTTTGTTGTGGCAAATCATTCCGCCAGAAATGGAAGAGTGTTACGACGAGTATGTTCAAGGTTTGTGTCAGGATGGCTATCTTGATTGCTCGCAGTGGATCGATTTCGGCAAGCTGAATCGCATTCCCGCTGAAGAGTACTTTGGTTCAAACCTGTGGCAGCTCTATAAGAGTATCGACTCACCGTATAAATCGGTTTTGAAGGCGATCCTGTTAGAAGCCTATTCATGGGAATACCCAAACACCCAACTGCTGAGTATTGATACCAAGCGTCGCTTCTTCGCGGATGAACCGGATCTGTATGGCATGGATAGTTACTATCTGATGCTTGAGAAGGTAACGCGCTACCTAGAGCGTATTAACGACCATACTCGATTGGACTTGGTGAGGCGCTGTTTTTATCTTAAGACCCACGAGAAGTTGTCACGAGATGCGGGCATTGGCTCCGTTGCGTGGCGTCGTGAAGCCTTAACCGAGATGACTAAATCTTGGAATTGGGGACATGAAACCATTGCTGAGCTCGATAACCGCCGTAACTGGAAGGTTGAGCAGGTTAAAGTGGTGCACCATGCACTGCTTGATGCCTTGATGCTGAGCTATCGTAATCTGATTCAATTTGCGCGTCGTAACGACATCACTTCGGCAATCAGTCCACAAGATATCAGCATCTTGGCACGTAAGCTTTACGCTGCGTTTGAGGTATTGCCAGGTAAAGTGACACTGCTGAACCCACAAATCTCTCCGGATCTGCATGAACCCGACTTGAGCTTCATCGAAGTTCGTCAGGGTCAGTCGAATAAAGCAGGTTGGTACTTGTATAAGCAGCCACTGGTTGCACACCGCATTCTTGGTCAGCCTTCTCTAGAGCACCATGAGTACTTGAGTAAGTTGGTAGCATGGTCGTTTTTTAATGGCTTGATTACCGAGTCGACACGTTTGCACTCTGTGGTACGTGACGCTCACATCGATATCGATAAGTTCTATCAAATGGTGAGCGACCTGCGTAATACGTTTTCTTTGCGTAAGCGTCGCCCAAGTATGCAAGCACTGGCGAGCCCGTGTGAGATAAGCCAGCTAGCGATGTTCATCAACTTTGAAAATGACCCGACGTCTGAATTAAGTGGTCGTGCATTAAAAGTGGACCTCAAGAACGCCGATATCTTCAGCTTTGGTGAGGAAGGTAAGAGCTTAGTCGGCAGTGTCGACTTAGTTTATCGTAACTCTTGGCATGAAGTACGTACGCTGCATTTCCAAGGTGATACGGCAATGCTGGATGCGCTGAAGACGGTGCTTGGCAAAATGCACCAAGATGCTTTACCGCCAGAATCGGTTGATGTGTTCTGTTACAGCAAAAACCTGCGTGGTGTGATGCGTAACATGGTGTATCAACTGCTTGCTGAGTGTATCGATTTACGATTGAAACCGATTGAACCCGAGAAGCGCCGCCGCTTTAAGGCTATTCGTTTAGCTAATAAGATGTTTGGTCTGTTCTTCGAACGTCGTGGTGTGTCGGTACAGATGTTGGAAAACTCGGTCGATTTCTACCGTAGCATCTCAACCAATAAGCTCAAAGGCTCACCTTTACTGATGCTCGATAAAGAGCAAGAGTATCAGCTACCAGAAGTGGTGGATGGTTTTGCGAGTGAGGGCTTGATTCAGTTCTTTTTCGAAGATACCGACAAAGGCTTCAATATTTATGTATTGGACGAGTCGAACCAAGTTGAGGTCTACCACCAGTACAGCGGTGAAAAAGATGAGATGATCGCGAGCGTGAATTCTTTCTACACATCGGTAAAAGATGAGTCGAAGATGTCGTCTAAGTTGATTAACTTTAACCTACCTCAGTACTACCAAATCGTTCATCCTGAAGAAGGCAATTCTTACGTTGTGCCTTATCGTAACGATGCAACTTTAGCTTCTCGGAGCTCAAAGATAGTCAACATCTAGTCTTACTAAGCCCGATTGATATTGAAAAAGGAGTGATTGATTCACTCCTTTTTAGTTTTGCTTACAAATGATTAGACCCAATCGATCGCTTCACCTGCGTGCTTCACGCATTCTTCTTTAACCATCTCAAACAGCTCCATGCCCGTCTTTGAACATGTCCACTTGTCGTCAACTAGCTTGAAGTGAAAGCCACCAGATTTAGACGCCAACCAGATTTCTTTCATTGGTTCTTGGCGGTTAATGATGATTTGGCTGCGGTTCTCAAACTCCAGCGTCATCACGTTACCAGTCACTTCGTAATCAATATCTGCCTCTGATTCATCGATAGCTTCTTCGATGTTTTGCATCTGTATATCGACCAGCTGATGAAATTCAGTCTCGTTCATCCTTTCTATCCTATTGCTTTTCCTGAGTGTGGTGCGATTATAGGGGGCATTGAGTTAATAATCACGATATGCAAAATGAAAAAATTAATTGCTGCTCTATTTATGATGTCCGTTATTGGACTTTCTGGTTGTGGTCAAACGGGTCCTTTGTACGATCCTGATGAAGTTCAGCAAACCGAACAATCACAATAAGTGAAAACACGCAGAAATCGTTATTTATAAGGGATAAGAACTTTGGATTACTTCAACTATCAGGAAGATGGCCAGCTTTGGGCTGAGGACGTCGCACTTTCACAACTAGCAGAGCAATATGGTACACCGCTGTATGTATATTCTCGTGCAACATTAGAACGCCACTGGAATGCGTTTGATTCATCGGTTGGTGAGCATCCGCACTTGGTGTGTTATGCCGTTAAAGCTAACTCAAACCTTGGCGTGTTGAATACTTTGGCTCGTTTGGGCTCTGGCTTCGATATCGTTTCTGGCGGTGAGCTAGAGCGTGTGGTTGCTGCCGGTGGCGATCCAGCAAAAGTTGTATTCTCTGGTGTCGGTAAAACAGCCGCTGAAATGAAGCGTGCGCTTGAGTTGAACATTAAGTGTTTCAACGTAGAGTCTGAACCAGAACTAGAGCGACTGAATAAAGTAGCTGGTGAGCTTGGTGTTAAAGCGCCGATTTCACTGCGTATCAACCCAGACGTTGATGCGAACACTCACCCTTATATCTCTACTGGTCTGCGTGATAACAAGTTTGGTATCGCTTTCGACCGTGCTCCTGCTGTCTATGAGTTTGCAAAAACACTCGATAACTTGTCTATCCATGGTATTGATTGCCACATTGGTTCTCAGTTAACGGATATCGAACCTTTCATCGATGCAACCGATCGCCTACTTGCGCTGATCGACCAGCTACGTGTTAACGGTATCAACATCAAACACCTTGATGTCGGTGGCGGCTTGGGTGTGGTTTATCGTGATGAATTACCACCACAGCCTTCTGACTACGCGAAAGCTTTATTGGCTCGCTTAGACAATCATTCTGATCTAGAGCTGATTTTCGAGCCTGGAAGAGCGATTGCTGCTAACGCTGGTGTATTATTAACGAAAGTCGAGTTCCTCAAGCCAACAGAGCACAAGAACTTTGCCATCATCGATGCAGCAATGAACGATCTAATGCGCCCAGCACTTTACCAAGCTTGGCAGGATATTGTTCCTGTGAGCCCTCGTCAGGGTGAAACTGTGACTTACGATTTGGTTGGCCCAATCTGTGAGACAGGCGATTTCCTAGGTAAAGATCGTGACCTTGTTCTTGAAGAAGGTGATCTGCTAGCAGTTCGTTCAGCGGGTGCTTATGGCTTCGCGATGTCATCTAACTACAACACTCGTTCGCGTGCGGCTGAAGTGATGGTGGATGGCGATAAAACTCACTTGGTTCGTCAGCGTGAAGAGCTTACGAGTCTGTGGGAACTTGAAAACATTCTTCCGGAGTAATTTTAAGCGTTATGCACTTCCACTTTTCTAAAATGCATGGTTTGGGCAATGATTTCATGGTCGTGGACTGCATTACTCAAAATATTTTCTTTTCTCCAGATTTGATCCGTCGTTTGGCGGATCGTCACACTGGTGTGGGCTTTGATCAGCTACTTGTGGTTGAGGCTCCCTATGATCCAGAAACTGATTTCCATTACCGCATATTCAATGCGGATGGCAGTGAAGTGGAGCAGTGTGGCAATGGTGCACGTTGTTTTGCACGATTCGTTCGCATGAAAGGCTTAACGAATAAGTACAGCATCAACGTGAGTACCAAGAAAGGTAAAATGGTTCTCAAGATTGAAGAGAATGACCTGATCACGGTGAACATGGGCATTCCTGAGTTCGAACCCGGCAAGATTCCATTCAAGGCCAAGCAGCCAGAGAAGACGTATATCCTAAGAACGGATGTACACACCTTATTCTGTGGTGCGGTAAGCATGGGTAACCCACATGTGGTTACCGTGGTTGATGACGTCGACACGGCTGATGTGGACACCTTAGGCCCACTACTTGAATCACATGAACGTTTCCCTGAGCGTGTTAATGCTGGCTTTATGCAGGTCGTTAACCGTGAAGAAGTTCGTCTACGTGTTTACGAACGCGGCGCGGGTGAAACTCAGGCATGTGGCAGCGGAGCGTGTGGCGCAGTTGCAGTGGGTATCACTCAAGGCTTACTGGCTGAGAATGTGAAGGTTCGTCTACCAGGCGGTGACTTACACATTAGCTGGCAAGGCCCGGGTAAACCTCTGTTTATGACCGGCCCTGCAACGCATGTGTTTGATGGTCAACTTTCTTGCTAATAACGACCCAAAACAAATATATTCATAAAAATAAAGGATAGGTTTTGTCTTACGTTGAAGCCGACGCACTCACCGCAGAAGTGGTCGCGGAATATTTACGTGATAACCCAGATTTTTTCCAAGACCGAAAAGATTTGGTTGATCGCCTTGCTATCAATAACGTTGAGCAGGGCGCTGTTTCTCTGGTTGAGGTTCAGCTTAAACGCCAACGTCATCGAATCGAAGAGCTTGAAGAAGAGATCACTGGCTTGATGTCGTTGGCAGCAAATAACGATAAAACCTTCTATGAGTTTATGGATCTGCAAGCGCAAGTGCTGAAATGCAGTGACTTCATGCAGGTGATAAAAGCCGTTGAACAAAAAGCGTTAGATCTTGGGCTTAAGGCTCATGTTCGTATTCTTTCGCAATCTGGCTTTTATCAGTTGAGTGCTGAGGGTTACTCTAAGTTTTCGCTTAACCATTTCAATGGCAAAGATGCTTATCTTGGACGCTTGAGAAAAGCCGACAGACACGATTTGTTTGGTGATTATCCAGTTCCAGAGCTAGGCTCTTATGTAGTACTACCGCTTGCTAAGCAGTCTCCATTGGGTTTGCTCGCCTTTTCTAGTGAAGATGGCGGACATTTCCAACCCCATATGGATACGCTCTTTTTACGCCATTTAGCACTTGTTGTCGCTCATTTGGCGGACACCTTACCTTGGCAGATAAATAATGAGCCTAGAGCCCAAAATACCTCTTCCTAACAGCCTTCAAAAGCCACTTTCTCGCTTCTATGAATATCTCCGAAGCGAGAAGGGACTCAGCCTACACACCCAACGTAATTACAAACAACAACTTGAAACCATGGCCGGTCATTTAGTCACTCTAGGGCTAAAGGATTGGGGTCAAGTCGATGCGGCGTGGGTCAGACAACTGGCCAGTAAAGGCATGCGTGAGGGAATGAAAGCGAGCAGCATTGCAACGCGCTTATCGTCACTGCGCAGCTTCTTTGATTTCCTTGTGTTGCGTGGCGAAATGACCGCCAATCCAGCCAAAGGTGTCTCTGCACCTCGCAAACAACGCCCTTTGCCTAAAAACCTCGATGTTGATGAAGTGGGTCAACTGCTTGATGTGAATGAGGACGATCCATTGTCGATTCGTGATCGAGCGATGATGGAGGTGATGTATGGTGCTGGATTACGACTGGCAGAACTGGTCGGCATCAATCTGAAAGATGTGTTGGGTCGACAAGGCGAAATCCGAGTGATTGGTAAAGGCGACAAAGAACGCAAAGCGCCTTTTTCTGGTTTAGCTAAAGAGTGGGTCGATAAATGGCTCAAAGTTCGTGGTGAATTGGCTTCACCGGGTGAAACCGCGCTGTTTGTCTCTAAGCTCGGGACTCGTATCTCTCACCGCAGCGTGCAAAAGCGCATGGAAGAGTGGGGCAAGAAGCAATCTGTCGCGAGCCACATCAGCCCGCATAAACTGCGTCACTCCTTTGCAACGCATGTGCTGGAATCGAGCCAAAATCTTCGTGCTGTGCAAGAGTTGCTTGGCCATGAAAACATCTCGACGACCCAAGTGTATACCCACTTAGATTTCCAACACTTAGCACAAGCTTATGATCAGGCTCACCCGAGAGCTCGTAAGAAGAATAAAGATTAGATTAAAGGGTTTACTATGCGAATTTATCGAGGGTTAAAGCCCATCAAAGCCATGACCTTTGACTTGGATGACACCCTGTATGACAACTGGCCTGTGATCATGAAGGTTGAGAAAGAGATGGCACAGTGGCTTTATCAAAAGCACCCAGTGTCGGCTTCTTTATCGCTTGAAGAGTGGCAGGGCATTAAGCAGCAAGTCGCATCTGAAAACCCAGCTTTGAAACATGATGTCACCGTGTGGCGTGAAACTCAGATTAAGAGTGGTTTGCTGCAATTGGGTTACTCTCTGCAGCAAGCAGAGCAAGCGGCTCGAGAGGGCATTGAGCATGCCTTGTGGTTGCGTAATCAAGTCGATGTCCCTCAAGAAACGCATCGAGTGATGACTGAACTTAGCCAACGTATTCCTCTGGTTGCGATTACCAATGGCAATGTCGATCCACACAAAATTGGCTTAGGGCTGTACTTTCAATTAATCCTTAAAGCCGGCCCTGATGGCAGAGCAAAACCCTATCCAGATATGTTTGAAAAAGCTCAGCAACACCTAGGTTGTGACGCTGAGAATATTCTTCATGTTGGCGATCACCTCAAAACGGATGTCTATGGAGCCAAGCAAAATGGCTTCCAAGCGTGCTGGTTTAATGACACTGGTTCCAATTTATACCGCTCCCCGAAGGCGAGTGTGCTCCCTGATGTTGAAATAGACCAACTTAGCGATCTTATGCGACTAATTTAATGGCTCGGTAAGCTTATTGTGTCGCATTTATGCTATTGAATTGTTACATTAGTCGCCTATAAAAGCCTGATTAGGCTAGGATAATTGGCGACTACTTTTTATCGATTCATTTCAGTCATAGCAGTGGTTGCGGGTTGTTACTTCACTCGATTTTGAACAAGGGTTGGCATGCAAACATTTACATTTCTCGCAAATACTGAGGCGTTATTTAGAGCTCAATTTGATCAGCGAGAATGGTGTGACAGCAAACAGTACCTTATTCAAATTTTCTCAGCTCAATCTTCAGATCTAGCTCGTCAAATCGCGGGTGTTGCCCTCAATCGTTTAAATAATGCGACGCTAATTGGCCAGAGTGCTCGTCATGTTATCTGTGATAATTGCCTTGAAAGTGCATGCACCTTAGTCATCATCAGTGAGTTCAACGAAACCCATCTAACCTCTGCGGTCCAGCCTTTTTCCGGCAATCCAAATCAAGACAGCCAAGACTTAGCTTTTCAGCTGCGCCTTACAGAAGAAACCAAAACGGTCATCAGCTTGTGCGATCAGGTTGAAGGGCGTGATTATCCTATTTATAGCGCTTTTGAAAATTTGCCTTATGCCTTGCCGATAGCTGGTGGACTGTGCCATGAGAATGAATTTGGCCGTTGGGTTATGTATAACGAGCAAACCTACCAGCACGCCTGTGTTGCTGTGGCTCTGACTAACCCAAGATTGAAGGTTTGGTCGGACGCGTACTCTGAGTGGAACCCGATTGGGATGAAGCTACGAGTCACACACGCAATCGGAAATCGCTTATACGCATTGAACGACAAGCCGGCTATTGAAGTATTCAAACATTACCTTGCGGATGGCAAAGACCTTCCTTTTAGTCAACTGATGAGCTTTCCACTTTATCGAGAACTTGGCAGAAAGAAGGGTATCTCGACGCCGCTACGTATTAATGATGATGGCAGTATTGAGTTTGATAGCCCTTGGCATGTCGGTGAAGAGGCGCAGTTTTGTTATAACCACCCATCGCTCACTGCAGAAAAGGTGCACCACGGTGCCGAGATGCTAGCCATGCATCAGCCTGAATCGGTGATCATTTATAACTGCGTATCTCGACTTGAATTTATCGACAGTAAACTTGAGCTCAAGCCATTTGAAGGGATAGTGAATACATGTGGTGCCTACTGCATGGGGGAGCTATACCGTAATGAAGACCGCCAAGAGATACTGCACCACAGCTTGACTTATATCGCTATGCGCGAGTCTGACGAGATTAAAGAGTTTCATTGCGAAGACTTTCAGTGTGGCTCAACCGTGTCGCCATTGCTTAACCTAGTCAGAAATGCAGTCGCTGATCTCGACAGTATGAATACTCAGATGGAAAAGAAACTCCATCAACAAGCGCGTCGCTTAACCGAAAGCTATCGCATTGACTCGCGTACTGGTTTGCCGAACCGTATCGTACTGAAAGAGCGCCTCAATACGATTCTGTTCAGTGAACATCTGCTGACCTTAAAGCTAACCAACTTCCATCAGGTTAACGAGAAGTATGGTTATCAAGTGGGGGATCAGCTGCTACTCGATCTGTCTAATCACTTTATCGAGCGATTACAGCTTCGTGTGGTTAAAGAGCCTCGCGTGAAGGTAGAGCTATTCAGTATTGGTGTTGGAGAGTGGGCGATTATCTTCAATGCTAGTGTTGGTAGTACGAAAATAAAAGAAGGTTTCGTTGAGTTCGCCGATGACATCGAACACATAAATTTTGAGCCATATGGTTTGGCTGATATTGATTACCTGTCAGTTTCTCTGTGTGGCGGCTTTGCTAGTCGTTGTGACTTCTTAACCGACAGTGGTGACCAGATCTTATTGAAAGCGATCGAAGCTCGACGCTATGGAGTACGTAACAATACCCACATCACCAATGCCAAAGATATTCAGGTGAGCGAAGAGGACCGCAAAGAGCAACTCGGTTGGTTGAGTTGTGTAAGTCGTGCGATTCTAGATCAGAACATCATCACCTATTCCCAGCCGATTGTGGAGTCGGTTACGCACGAAATGATTGGCCAAGAGTGCTTGGTCAGAATCATGGAGTCAGACGGTACCATTGTGCCACCAGGTAAGTTCTTACCTATCATTGCCGACACGCACCTTTACACTCGCCTCAGCCGACACATGATTAAGAACACCATAGGTTATATGGCGGATAAGCAAAGCCCATTTTCTATCAACCTATCCCCGCAAGATTTGTTGAGCGACAAGACGCTTGAGGTGCTCGAGACCGCCATCAGTGCTATGAACGATCCCACTCGACTTGGCCTAGAGGTTCTCGAGTCTGAGCAGATTAAAGATTATGGTCGCATGATTGAGGTGTGTGATCACTTCCGTGCGCTTGGGGCGAGAATCATTGTTGATGACTTTGGCTCTGGTTACTCCAACATCGAGGAAATCATTAAGCTTGAGCCACAGATCATTAAGCTCGACGGTAGCTTGATTCGTAATATCGACAAAGATCAAAAACAAAGAAACATAGCCTCTCAGTTGATTCGTTTGTGCCAAGTGTTCAATGCCAAAACGGTCGCTGAATTTGTCCATAACCAACAGATTTGTGAGATAGCAGAGCAAATGGGTGTCGATTATCTGCAGGGTTACTACTTCGGTGAGCCTAAGCGACTGTTTTAGCAGTTAAAGCTTCCCGCATTGTGTAACGACTGGCTATAAAAGTACTGCGCCGCCATTAATGACTGCTTTTTGGCGGAATGAATGATGTCTAACTAAGGTCACATTATTCATAACGCGATCGCAAGTATTCCGTGCAAGCCTTATCTATAATAAGCACAATAATAAATCATTAACGTAACGATTAATGTGAATATGCAGTCGACTTCTCTCCTGATACAAGACATTGAGCAAACCCAACGTGAATTGGAAAAGATAGATTTTCATCAACATGAAAGCCTACTGATTCAGGTGTTTTCGTCTTTCGAGAAAGGTTCTGTTTTGGCTGCCTGCCAAGTGATTCAATCGACTTTTCCCAATGCCAAATTGATTGGTTGCAGTGCTAACCACTACATTAGTCAAGGTGTCATCCTGCACCAAGGTCTTTATCTGATTGTTACCCGCTTTGACGCGACGTCTTACTCTTGTGGTGTTGTCGAATATAGCGAACAACCATTGCTCGATAGCCACGCTATGTGGCAACAGCTTGAGTGCAATGATAATACTCAAAGCATCATCTGTTTCGCAGACCGCTTGCAGATAAATAACCGAGATCTATTTTCAGCGTTTGAGCAGTCGATGTATTCATTACCGATCTGTGGCGGTGCATCGACCATCACAGATAATGGGCGATGGGTGATGTTAGACGGCATTTGCTATGAAAATGCCTATGTGATGTTGGCGCTGCACAGTGTTGAGCTCTCCATCGCTAAGGGTTACTACACTGAATGGAATCCGATTGGTCGAACTTTTCGAGTGACAGGTGCTCAAGAGAACCGGTTGTTGGAACTGGATGGGATGCCTGTTCGCGAACTCTACAATCGTTACCTCGCTGATGGCCTCGAAGTGCCTTTTGAGCAACTGCATAACTTTCCCTTGATGGTCGGTGACCCGAAAGAGCAAAACATTCACTTACCGCTCAAGGTAACGGAAAGTGGAGAGATAGAATTCAGCGGCCTGTTCCAAGTGGGCGATGAGGTCCGGTTTTGTTATGACCATCCATCACTGACCTTAGAGCAGATACGACTGGGCGTGCAGCAGATCGCCTCTCATAGGCCAGAACAGTTCTTCATTTATAACTGTACATCTCGTATCGACTTTATTGATGGCAACCAAGAGGTTGAGGTTTTCCAAAAATTGGCCGACAGCTATGGCGTTTACTGCATGGGAGAACTTTATCAAGAGAATGGCCAACAGCGAATCTTGCACCATAGCCTCACTTATCTTGCGCTTAGAGAAGGCGAGGGTAAGGCGGTATTGCCATTAGAGACGCAACCCGCGACCAACATATCCCCTCTGTTTTCATTGATCCGAAATGCACTGCTTGATGTCGATGACATGAACAACAGCATGGCGAGTAAGATTCAGCAGCAAGCCACTGCATTGACGGCAAGCTATCGAATTGATCACCGTACAGGTTTACCCAATCGAAGTGTGCTGCGTGAGAAACTGTCGAAGATGAGCAGTGATAGCCACTTACTAGCTTTGAAGGTCACGACCTTTGGTCAGATCAATGAGAAGTATGGTTATCGAGTAGGTGACAAGCTTCTGCATGATTTGAGTGAGTACTTTCAAAAGGCGCTGTGGCAGTTCTTTGATGAGGGCTGTCAGCTCTACAGTATCGGTATTGGTGAGTGGGCGGTGGTGTTTGATAGTTGGGCGAGCCAAGAACATATTCATCAGCGATTCTCGGAATTTGCCGATCAAACCGAGCATGTGAATTTTGAGCCTACCGGTTTACCCGATATTGATTACTTGTCGGTGTCTATCTGTGCGGGTATCGCCAGCCGTCGAGATTTCCCGACTACCTCTATTGATGACTTATTGTTGAAGGCGATTGATGCGAGGCGCAGCGCTGTCAGCCAGAACAAGCACCTAGTGAGCGCCAAGGCACTCATTCAATTGGAGAAGCATCGCCAAGAGCAACTTGGTTGGCTGTCGTGCGTGAGTCGCGCGGTGCTTAATCAGAATATTGTGGCGTGCTCTCAGCCCATAGTTTCAGCACACAGTCATCAGGTAGAGAGCTACGAGTGTTTGGTTCGAATTGAAGAGGACGGTCAGTTAATTGCACCGGGTAAGTTCTTGCCAATCATTGAAGGAACCCATCTCTATACACGCCTCAGTCGTCAGATGATAACGCGCACCTTCGATTTTATGAGTCAGCGAACCGATTCGTTCTCAATTAATTTAGCGCCACAAGATTTCAGCAATGAGAAAACCATTCTTCACCTTGAACAAGCGATCAAGAAAATCAGTCACCCACAGCGTATTGGCTTGGAGGTGTTAGAAACGGAACAAATTCAGGATTACGGTCGCTTGATTGAGGTGTGTAATCACTTCCGCGATCTTGGTGTGAATATTATTGTTGATGACTTTGGTTCGGGCTATTCGAACATTGATGAGATATTGAAGCTAGAACCACAGGTGATCAAGCTTGATGGCAGTTTGATTCGCAATATTGATAAAGATAAAAAGCAGCGCAAGATCGCTCAGCAGTTGGTGAGCTTATGCCAGATTCTGAATGCTAAGACGGTGGCGGAGTTCGTTCATAATGAGCAGGTGTGCCGTATTGCTGAAGACATGGGGGTCGATTACTTGCAAGGGTATTACTTTGGTCAACCTCAGCGTTTGTTTTGATGGAGCGAGCGTTTCACGTGAAACACTGGTTGGCTCAATAACGAAAATACGATGTAAAAAGGGTGAGCTTATGGCTCACCCTTTTTGTTTTTAGTGTCTGTCTCGTCCCGAAATGTGTTTTTACCTTCCCGCGCGCCTGCTTGGTCTATTTGAGGGCGTGGCCACACTTGTCGGCGTGGAACACTTTTAGATAATGCTGGTAGTAGTCATCAATGAGCTTGGCAGATTCACTTTCACCTAAAGATTTGAGTAACTCAATACCCACTTCACAAGTACACAAGTGGCCACTGTCTTGGTTGCGGCGCAAGGTGTATGAAGATTCGCTGGTAATATCGAGGTGAACTTGCGGAACGGCTTGTAACCACGAGCTCTTGTTAAGCATCTTCTTCGCTTCTTGCCATGTGCCATCCAAGATGATGAATAGCGGCTTACGGCTCTGGGCTTGGGTCATTACAGCTTGCTGGCACTCGACACTTTGATCACTTGGGAATAAAAGAAACGGTTGTCGTGTTTCATCGTCAAGCAGTGCGATGAGCTCCGCTGGTGGTGTTTTCCTTTGCCATACAATGGACTGACACTGATCAAGGGATTGCTGAAGCAGCTTCCCTGTATTGGTATCGCGTGACAGTTCATTCTCATGAGTGAGCAGTACAAGATCGATTTGGCTTGCGACACTAGGTATCAGGTGACAAATACATTGGTGAGTGAAGCTACAACCATGGCAAGCTTGTTGGTTACTCATGTTTACAACTTAACTCCACTTTGTGCGGGTGAGATACCATCAGCAAACAAAACCACGTCGCTGATATCAGCATCATCTGCAACTGGAGCGACACTTGGGTTTAGCGGGTAGCTGACACCAGAGTATGAAAGTGTGTGTTTCGCCGGTGTTGCACCGCCGCCACTGACATTGAAGATCAGATCCTGCCAGCCGTGGTTTTGCGATTTACCTAAGCGTATGTCGCCCTTAACCAGTGTCACTCGGCTATTGAAGCGCCAGTTATCTTGATGGTTTTCGAAAATTAGCAGTGTACAGCCACCAGAACCACACCAATCGAGTTGGGCGAACAGCTCTTCTTTACCGTCGCCGTTGAGGTCGTAGGTTAACCAGCGGTATTTAGTGTCGTCAGGTGAGCTGTTGTTGATCTTAAAGTATTCGCGGATCGCTTGGTCGACTTTTGGATCAAGTTGATCGCTGGAGTTCACCTGCTTTGCGGTTAGATCAACGTTAGTGGTGGTGTTTACTTGTGCTTGCGCACTCTTAGCTTCGAATAGCACCAGACCGCCATTGGCAATCGGATACACCACGTTGCCCACTTTCTCTTTTTCAGCGATTAGCTTGCCATTATCGAGTGTGAAGATGCGCTCGGAGATCAAATATTGTTGCTGGTGGCGAGTCATAACCACTTGTACCTGATTTTGGTTCAGTTGCTGCCAGAAGCCTTGTTCAACAATAGAAGGGTCTCCATTGCTGTATGAATAAGTCGTGATAGCACTGTGGTCATTGTTGAGTTCAAGGTTGATAGAGAACCCTGAGTTTTGCGTTGAGCTAGCGAAGTAGAGTCCGCTCCAGTCCAGCGTTGGATCTTGGTTAGAGACCGTCGCACAGCCATTGTAGTTACTGTCATTGAGGTTAAGCTTGGCATGCCATCCATAGATAGAATCGCTCATGCCGTCGCTACAGCTCTCTTTCGTAAGGTTGAGTTTGCCTTGTGCAGCTTTACCTTCTAATTGGTAGTCACGGCTGCTCGATGTGGTGCGGCTTGATTCAATATCGAGGGTCTGTGGCTGTTCGCCCATCTTGGTGTATTTCAGCTGGTCTTTATCGAAGGTTGCTGACCAGAAGGGTTCATTACCAAATACTCGTGTTGAGCGCAGCGGTTGGACGCAGCGATCTGGGTTCTCTGCGGTTAGGATGTTCACTTGGTCAACCACGAAACGCGCTGTGAAATCTGCGTTATAACCCGTTTGGCTCGGCACGGTTAGGTGACCAATCAGCTCGCCATATAAGGCTTGGTAAGGTCTCGTTGAGAGCCCTTGTGCTTCTAACGCTAACTCTGGAGATAAGTCTAACCAGTATTGTTGTTGGCTACCGCAAGGAGTGAAGGTTCGGCTTTCATGGCCAACCACCACCTGACCACGCATGATGAAGGTTTGCGGTTGAATGCTCAGTGGCTCATCCAAGTTTGCTGGGGGCTGTTCAGGTTGTTGCGGCGTATCAGGTGCCGTAACACAGCCTTGTAGAGCGAACGCGACTAGCCATGTCACTGGGTTTTTCATTACCTTCATGTTATATCTTCCTCGGAGCAACCGTTAATTGGATTTATTATGGCATATTGGTTATTTAAAACAGAACCCGACACCTTCTCTATTCAGACTCTTAGAGTACAAAAAACCTCTTGTTGGGAGGGTGTACGCAACTATCAGGCTCGAAACATGATGCGTGATGACGTCAAGCTTGGCGATCTGGTGATGATATACCACTCATCATGTAAAAAAGTTGGCGTAGCGGGGATCGCTAAAGTAACCAGAGAAGCCTACCCAGACCACTTTCAGTTCGACCCTGAGAGTGATTACTACGATCCTAAGTCTTCACCCGATAACCCACGCTGGATCATGGTGGATGTCGAGTTTGTGCGAGTGACTGAGCGCTTGATTCCTTTGGTTACGCTTAAAGCCATGCCTGAACTCTCCGAAATGCCCTTGGTGAAACGCGGTAATCGCTTATCGATCATGCCGGTTACCGAACAAGAGTGGCAGGCAATCTTAAGCAAAGAAGTGTTAGGTTCTCGATAGCGTTAGAGAGAGCTTTTTACGTAAGGTTCAAAAAAGGCAGCCAGTTGGCTGCCTTTTTATTTATTCAGATCTGTTCAACGAGCGAGATTAGAGCAGATGCTTTTCTAGGTAGTGAGCAACGGCATCGTCTGCGTTACTGCCAATCACTTCATTGTCAGGTAGTGCTTTCATCACTTTCTCATGTGATGTACCCATGATTAGACCTTTACCCGCCATAGCCAGCATTTCAGCGTCGTTCATGCCATCACCAAAGGCAACACAGTTATCCAGAGTCAGGTTTAGTGATTTTGCAACAGCGTCTAGAGCGTGGCCTTTAGAGACTTCAGCTGCCATCACTTCCAGACACCAAGGTGTAGAGAAGGCGATGTTCAGTTTGTCGCCAAAAGCATCTCTTAGCTTTTGTTCAAACGTGACGAGATATTCGTGGTCTTGTTCTGGATGTGTGAAGAAGACTTTCGCGATGCCTTCGCTTGGTGCGTTTTCAGCTTCAAAGCGCTTGTAGCTAAAGCCAGACTCACTGTGGAATTTAGCCAACATTTCATCTTCACGGTCTAGTAACCAATCTTCATTCTGGTACATGTGAATAAAGAGGTTTGGATCTTGGCGCACAATATCAATAACTGGCTGAACGAGTTCCTGAGGTACGTTCTGGCTATACATCAGTTGATCGTTTTGGTCATGCACGCGTGCACCGTTTGAAGTGATCATGTACGCCGGAATACCTGCTATCTGACGAATACCCGCCACATCGACGTGATGGCGACCCGTTGCGAAGATGAAGGTATAACCTTGGTCGTGTAATTTCTTAAGCGTTAGCTTGGTAAAGTCGCTTAACTGATGGTTGGGAGCCAAAAGCGTACCATCTAAATCAGAAGCAACAATTTTCACGGAATCTTTTAGTGCAGGAATACTCATTTAACCCTCATTGCAAAATGCTTAACCAATATTGACGCTAGCCAGCGCTAGAATCGTTTTAACTACAATATCTCTAGGTAGAAATTGTATGCCAAATTCATGCAAGAAAAGAGGGCAAAGCTCACTTACTTCTCTTCCTCTTTAGCGCTTATTTTCTTGGTAGGTTGCTTAGCCTATTAGCTCTAGGCGAAAAACTGATTGATCGCATCCAGTGTTTGATTGCGATATTCATCCTGCTCAAACAACACCTCATGCCTAGAACCCTCAATCAACTTAAACTGACAATCAGAGTTGGTTTTCTTCAGCTTAGAGATGAACTTTACTTGAGCACTGTTACTGACAATCTTTTCATCCCCAGCTTGAATCAATAGCAGAGGGATCTTGATTTGACGAGTTTGTTGAATTGCTTGCTTGGCGGCCATTAACCCTTGCCACACCCAACGCGTGCTTGGTCCACCCACCTGCAAAGATGGAGACTCGTCATATAAGCGGCGGAACCACTGATAGCGAACCTTACTGTGGCTCAGTAAGTTGTTTTCAAAAGGCTTCGAATAATATGCTTGCTGGCCCGGCGCGTAAGTTGGCTTGGCATAAAAAGCGGTAAGCACTTGTCCAACGATCATCGCGATAGGTTTCAGGTACCACTCGGTATTGATACCAAACATCGGAGCGCACAGAGTCACCTTATCAAACGGGTGGTCTGGATGGGTTTGTAGGTAGCGAGTGGCTATGGTGCTGCCCATTGAGTGTGCGAGCAGGTAGCGATTGGAATACTTACTGAGATCAAAACTGGCAATGACGTCAGACATGTCAGATGCATAATCATCAAACTCATGAATGTGACCAATGTCAGAGTCTGTTACCATACGTTCAGACTGGCCTTGACCTCGGTGGTCAAATGAATAAACGTCATAGCCTTGTTGATAAAAATCATAAAAGATTTCTTGGTATTTTTGGCAGCATTCGATACGGCCATTTGAAATCACAATAGCTTTGCTGTGCTTTTCTGAGGTGAGGCTGCACCAGTACAGTTTCTTTTTACCAGACGATGTTAAATACCCCTCTTTTCTTTGTTGCCAAAGAGCGTTGATCGGGTGTTTAATCGCATGATCGAACTGAGGTTCTTGAGTGTAAGGGAAGGTGGCTTCGCTGTGGTTTTCCATGGGAAATTACCTGAACTGATGCGTGTGAGAGCTTTATTGCTACTAATGTTGTTAGATTAAAGAACTAGTAAGGAAATGCAAATGGATACTCATGTTTGGCTTGCTTATGTTGTCACAGCGATTTTGTTTAGCTTGGCTCCGGGCTCGGGTACCGTTAACTCAATCAGTAATGGGCTTAGCTATGGCACTAAAAAGTCACTCGCATCAATTGTTGGCTTACAGCTTGGTCTTGCGTTTCACATTATGCTGGTGGGCGCGGGTATCGGTGCACTCGTTGCTAAGTCTGCGTTGGCGTTCACCATCATTAAGTGGGTCGGTGTGGTGTACTTACTTTGGTTAGGTATTCAAAAGTGGCGTGATAGCTCGAGCCTAGTAGCATCTGAAGAAAGCTCTACTCTGTCGAGTGGCAAACTGCTGAGAAACGCTGTGCTTATCAACCTAACTAACCCGAAATCAATCGTGTTTTTGGTGGCTTTGTTTCCTCAGTTTATTGACCCTACACAACCTCAAGCACCTCAGTTATTAGTGCTAGGTGTGACGACAGTATTCATTGATAGCGTTGTTATGTTGGGTTACACCTCATTAGCGTCACAAATGGGACGTTTTATTCGCTCTGATCGCATAATGGGTAAGATAAATAAAATATTTGGTGGTATGTTCATGGGCTGCGGTGCTTTGCTAGCTGCCGCGAAAGCTTAGATTAAGCGACTGAGTTATAGTTAAACCAATCAGAGTTATCAAGAAATGACCGCTACATACGTTGCTCGACAACCTATCTTAAATCGCAAGAGGAATACACTCGGCTATGAGTTGTTATTTCGCGATGGAGAAAAGAATGCGTACCCAGCGCATATTGAGTCTAATCGAGCAACGTATCGTCTGATTGTTGAGAACTTCTTGTCTGTTGGTCTTAACCCTTCTATTCCATCTTCACGCTGCTTTATCAACTTCCCTTATCAAAGTTTGATTCGTCGACTGCCCTTAAGTTTGCCGAAAGATAAGGTGGTGGTAGAGATTCTGGAAACCTGTAAACCAACAGATGAATTGTTGGAAGCGGTTAAAGACCTTTACCAAGCGGGTTACATGATTGCCCTAGATGATTTTACTTCGACCCCAGAATGGGAACGTTTCCTTAAATACACGCATATCGTCAAGCTCGATATTATGCAGATGGGTTTGGATGAAGCGTGTGATTTGGTTAGGGCGCATCAAGGGAAAAAGTTTAGCTTTTTGGCGGAGCGCGTTGAGACCGAACAAGAATTCCAGCAAGCCAAAGAGGCTGGCTTTAAGTTTTTCCAAGGTTACTTTTTCAATAAACCGGAAATCATCAAGAGTAAATACATTAGCCCTGAGCAAGTGATTGCTATGGAGCTGTTTCAAGAAGTGTGTAAGCCCGATGTGGATTTTCAACGGGTGGAGAGCATTGTCGCGAAAGATGTGGCGCTCTCATATAAGCTGCTGCGTTTTGTGAATACTATGTCGCCGCGCCTTGAAGTTACCATCTCTTCTTTTCGTCAGGCTTTGGTATATCTAGGTCAAGAGAAACTGAAAATGTTTGTCTCGTTAGCCGTCGCCTCTTATGTGTCCGATAAAAAGCCTAAAGAGCTGTATGGATTGTCTCTACAGCGTGCTCAGTTTTGTCAGCGTATGTCTCGCTATCAGGCATTTGAAGGGTATAGAGAACAGGCCTTTATGATTGGCTTATTCTCCTTGTTGGATGCTCTGTTGGACTTGTCGTTAGATAACTTAGTCGAGCAGTTGCCGCTGTGTAAAAGTATCAAGGTTGCTCTATTACGTAGAGAAGGGCCATATGGTACCTTGCTCGCACTTGAAGAGAGCTTTGAGCATGCCGATTGGCAACAGATTGATGAGTACTGCGCCGATTTAGGATTAAGCGTGGATCAGGTTAAAACGGAGCTTACTGAAGCGCGCCGTTGGAGCCATACCGTGACCAACAAGCTCTGATATTTCTTCGTTAAACTTTTATGACAATTGAAACGCACGCCTTGACGTGCGTTTTTTTATATCTAAGATATGTGCATATCCATATATGAGTATGTTTTTATGCTTCCTCACCAATTTTTTAAATTACTGTCCGATGAAACGCGAGTGCGTTGCTTAATGTTGATAGTTCGCAATGAGTGCTTATCGGTTGGTGAGTTGACTCAGGCATTGCAAGAAAGTCAGCCAAAGGTTTCACGCCATCTTGCGCAGCTGCGTTCAAACGGTGTTTTGATTGATGTTCGCCAGGGGCAGTGGGTGTTTTACCGCCTGTCACAAGATTTACCAGGTTGGATGCTAAAGTTAATTGACGACCTTATTGCATCGAACTGTTTGAAAACTGAATACCAGCAAGATATTGAGCGCTTAGAGTCGATGAACTCACGCCCAGTATGTTGCGTTTAAATACATTAAAACTTAATGCCGAAATAGTTGTAGTTGCAGCTAGGCGACAAGTGAACTTATCCCTATGAGCATAGTGGCTCTATGTAATTAGGGCGGCCGGCGCTCCGGTAAGTGAACGTAGTCAACAACGCTGCGGCTTCAAATATGAAGGCAATTAACTGAGAGAACAGAAAATGACAGTCAAAGTAGGTATTAATGGTTTTGGTCGTATCGGCCGTCTAGCACTTCGCGCAGCATTCGATTGGGATGAGCTAGAATTTGTTCAAATTAACGATGTTGCTGGCGACACAACAACACTGGCCCACCTTCTAGAATTTGATTCAGTTCAAGGTCGCTTTCACCACGAAGTAACTGCAGAAGGCGATGAGATGATCATTAATGGCCAGCGCATCAAGACCACACAAGAGCGCGACATCGATGCGATCGACTGGTCTGGTTGTGATGTGGTTATCGAAGCGACAGGTGTTCACCGTAAGACCTCTTTCCTAAACAAATACCTAGAGCAGGGCGTGAAACGTGTTGTGGTATCGGCGCCAGTGAAAGAAGAAGGCATCGCAAACATCGTTGTTGGTGTGAATGACAATATCTTCGACCCTGCGGTACACAAAATCGTAACGGCAGCGTCTTGTACAACGAACTGTATCGCGCCAGTGGTTAAGGTGATCAACGAGAAGCTTGGTATCGAGAACGCAGCCTTCACCACTATTCACGATTTAACTAACACGCAAACTATTCTTGATGCGCCGCACAAAGACTTACGCCGCGCACGTGCATGTGGCATGAGTCTTATCCCAACAACGACGGGCAGCGCCAAAGCGATTGTTGAGATCTTCCCTGAGCTAGAAAACCGCATCAACGGCCACGCAGTTCGTGTACCGCTAGCGAACGCTTCTCTGACAGACATCATCTTCGAAGTGAAGCAAGACACCACGGCAGAAGAAGTTAACGCGATGCTGAAAGAAGCGTCTCAGAATGAACTAAAAGGTATTCTTGGCTTTGAAGAGCGTCCACTGGTTTCTATCGATTACAAAGGCGACCAACGCTCAACAATCGTGGATGCACTATCAACGATGTTGGTCGGTAAGCGCATGGTTAAGATCTACGCTTGGTACGACAATGAGATGGGTTACGCAACACGTACCGCTGAGCTTGTTCGTACCGTTGGCCTTGCTTAATAAGAATCTGGAGAAGATATAATGATACATCCAACATGGCAACTAGACCTAGAGCAAGGTGCGCTAGTGCTTACTCCGTGCCCAGGCACAAAAGAAGCAACGCTTGATGCATCACTGGCTCAGCTAAAAGAGCAAGGCGTTGAAGCTATCGTGACAGCACTTGATGACCATGAGCTTGCAAGCAAAGACGTGGCGGCACTTGGTGAAAAAACACGTGCGTTAGGTATGCAATGGTTCCAGATCGAAATTGAAGACGACTGTGCACCGGGTGCTGGTTTTGCTGCGAAGTGGCAAGCAGCTAGCCCTGAGCTACATAACATCGTCGATAACGGCGGCAAGGTTGCAATGCATTGTATGGGCGGCTCTGGTCGCACTGGTTTGTTCGCAGCTCACCTACTGTTAGAAAAAGGCTGGGATTTGAGCAAGGTAGTTCAAGAGGTGCAGGCACTGCGTCCAGGTGCCTTCACTAAACCTATCCAGGTTGAATACATTAATGGCGTAGCGAATAGCTAATAGTCATCAGTGTTAGACAGGGAGCTTTTGGTATCTGGAGTGTTGAACTTATCATGATCCAAAAGCTCTTTTTGTTTAGATTGCAGAGATAGCGTTATGTTTTCAAATCTAAGTAAGAGCGTTCGCCAATACATGTTGGTGACTTTTAACTACTGGAACTTCACCATTACTGATGGTGCACTTCGCATGTTGGTGGTTCTGTATTTTTACGACCTTGGCTACAGTTCGTTAGAAATCGCCTCACTGTTCCTTTTCTATGAATTCTTTGGTGTGGTGACTAACCTAATCGGTGGCTGGTTAGGGGCGCGTCTTGGCCTCAATAAGACCATGAACATTGGGTTAGGCATGCAAGTCGTCGCCTTGGGTATGCTCGCGGTGCCAATGGCAATGCTGACCATTCCTTGGGTCATGGCGGCGCAAGCCTTGTCTGGTATCGCTAAAGACCTCAATAAGATGAGTGCCAAGAGCTCAATTAAGACTCTGGTTCCTGATGAACAACAAGGCGCGCTTTATAAGTGGATTGCGATTCTGACCGGATCTAAGAATGCGCTTAAAGGGGCAGGCTTCTTTATTGGTGGTTTACTACTTTCAACGATTGGCTTCCAATACGCTGTGCTTGCGATGGCAGCCGTGTTGGCATTGGTCTTCGTTGGCAGTGTGTTGAGCTTAGAAGCGGACATGGGTAAAGCGAAAACTAAACCTAAGTTTAAACAGATCTTCTCTAAGTCTGAATCCATCAACATCCTATCCGCAGCACGTATGTTCCTGTTTGGCGCTCGTGATGTGTGGTTTGTGATTGCTTTGCCGATTTACCTAGGCAGCGTGTTTGGGTGGGATCACTCATGGGTGGGTGGCTTTTTAGCGGCTTGGACCATCGCATACGGCTTTGTGCAGGGCATTGCACCCAAGATTACTGGTAAAGCACAAGGCAAGGTGCCTGATGGACATGCAGCGCTATTATGGGCGGGGGCGTTGGCTATCGTGACTGCAGGTATTGCCTATGCGGTGCAAATTGGCTGGCAACCCGAGTTCGTTATTATCGGTGGCTTGATGGTGTTTGGTGCCATCTTTGCGGTGAATTCATCGCTGCACTCATACCTTATTGTGAGTTATGCGAAAGGTGATGGCGTTTCTCTTGATGTCGGTTTCTACTACATGGCAAACGCGATGGGCCGTTTGATTGGCACGATATTGTCGGGCTTGGTATTCCAAATGGCCGGTTTGTCTGCGTGTCTGTGGGTTTCCTTCGCATTCTTGGCGATAACGACGGTGATCTCTCTGCGTTTACCGAAAGTGCCGCAAATTTCAGCGGCATAAGCTTCAGCCACATGAGCCTCATTTGTGAGAGCTCAAGTCGCAGAAGCTAGAGTCGTATGAGCTAAATTCGCGATAAGTATCTCCTTTAACACTAAGCTGACTTGGTATTTATTCCGGTCAGCTTTTTTATTGCTATAGTAGAATGATTGAATATTAATCAGGCATTTACATGAAGCAGCGAATTCTCTTTTTTGATTTAGCACGATGTGTCGCGGCCGTAGCGGTTATCGCGATTCATGTTTTGGCGCCTTATCGCAATGAGTTGGGCACTATTCCTTTCGGTGAATGGCTTACTGCCATTACGGTAAACGGTTTCAGCCGCTGGGCAGTACCTGTGTTCATTTTGATTACTGGCGCACTGATGCTCAGTGATCAGCGCCCGTTTGACGCCAAATACTACCTCAAGCGTCGTTTGGGCAAGGTACTGATACCTTTCATTGTCTGGTCGCTTTTCTATACCTATCTGTCGGGCTGGTCGGCAATGGGCTTTGATGCCGACGTCAGTTGGGACGTGTTGCTTAATAGCTACCATCATTACACCTATTACCACCTTGGTTTCTTCTATTACTTCATCCCACTCTATTTTGTGATTCCGTTCTTGCAGATCATGGTTAGAAAGTACGGTGATAGATCGGTCTATGCCTTTACGGCGGTATGGTTGTTCACAACATTGCTGTTCTTACTGAAAATCGATGGCCCTTGGAGTCACGAATTGTGGTTGTACACCGGTTACTTACCATTGGGTTACTTGCTGTATAAGATTGTGCCACTTAACAAGATGACCGTTGGCGTGAGTGTGTTACTGGGTGGGCTAGCGTTACTAACCACGGTTTACATGGTGGTTGATGCAAGCTTGGTAGCAGAAGAGTACACGGTAGGGCGCTGGCTATCTTACAAAACGTTGAATACCGTATTAGCCGCGAGCATGGTGTTCATGGTATGCCGTTACTATGGTGAAGGCCTGTCTGAGAATAGTAACCAAGTGGTTGGCTTTATCAGTAAGCACAGCTTAGGTATTTACCTGCTGCACCCGATTTTCTTGTGGCCGATGAAAGAGTTTGGTTGGTACCAAGGACATCCGGCATGGGTTATTCCATTATGGATTGTGATCAGCGGAGCTGGCGCATTATGGATGAGCTGGTTGGTGTCTAAGTCAGAGAAAACGCGTTGGTTATTGCCTTAGCGGTGATTGCTAAGGCTTTCTGATGGATTGCTTAGGGACGACAGTTGAAGCGGCTGACGTTTAGCGCTTCAACGCAAAGTGTAAGAACTTATCGCCTTGGTAGGTTAAGGTTCCTTTGTCGCCAGGGTTAAGGGCGTGGAAATAGTGGATGCCGACTTGGAATTCTCGCTTCGGACCAACCACACCACGTTGAACGTAAATCCAGTACTCTTGATCTTCTTGGCCCGGTTCTGCGTCAGGAAGGTCGATCGATTGTTTGTCTAACACCGTGACATTCACTTTCTTCTCTGGCGCATTTTCACCTTGCGAGTGTTTTCGATAGAAACCAATAAATACCCAAGCCGCTAGAGCAGCGAGAGCAAAGATGGCAAAAAAGAGTGAATTAGGCATATAACCTCCATGTAGTCGTGATGGTTATTCTAGTCTTTCAGGCAATAGGGATATGTGTTTAAAGCCGTTATTCGTGAACTGTTGTAAGCCAAGCTGATTATTTTTCGGCAGACATCACATTTAATGGTCAGTTTGGGATAAAGCATTGTTATTTATTGTCTCTTTCTCTCGTAAATAACAGTGATTTTGTATAAGAATAGGGAAATGCTCGACTAGAATTATAGTGTGGAGTGGGAGGGCTAAGATGACCGATATTGAAAAAGTGGTGACAAGAACTCGCAATATAGAGAAATTATTGAGGCTTCAATATCATGCCGAAGGCGAAGGATTGCATGAGCTTGTAACAAGCTGTGAAGAAAGGCTACCGCACGATATGGTGAGCAAGCTGCGCTATATCGCAACGTGTCGTAATAAGGTAGTCAATGAACATGAGGCTAAGTTGGAAGACCAACATAAGTTCATCATGATGTGTAACGACTGTGAGAAGGAGCTGACTCCACGTAGTGGTCGTTTTATCTGGCGAGTTGCGATCTTACTGATGATGGCAATGACTTTAGCTGCCGCAGGTTTCTATTATGCGAACTGGGATGTGCTAACACTGCATCTGTTTTCGAAGTGAAAAAATTGAACAAAAAAAGGGACGCTCATGGCGTCCCTTTTTTTATCTGTAACTTGCTTAGTACATCATCGGTAGTGTCATTAGACCTACAACTACCGCGATCATTACAAGTCCTTGTCTTTGCGAAGATGAAATCATAACACTACTCCTAAATTTGGTTGTCTCTCGCTATGTTTTAAAGAATAGCACTACTTATGGCCTTAGATCAAGAATTACTTTCGAAAGCTTTAAAAGTAGTAGAAAACTATGAGTTTTTGGCTTGTTTGGCAGTGTTTAACTGTGTTTTATGGTGTGTTCTTAATTTGTTCGTTGTGATTTATGTTTGTTCTAATTTGATTTAACTTGTTGTTTTGTAATGGTTGTTTTGTGTAATTTATATTGTTAAAGGTTGTTAAACT
Organism: Vibrio sp. 10N.286.48.F5; assembly: GCF_041469785.1. Classification (NCBI taxonomy): domain Bacteria; kingdom Pseudomonadati; phylum Pseudomonadota; class Gammaproteobacteria; order Vibrionales; family Vibrionaceae; genus Vibrio; species Vibrio sp. 10N.286.48.F5. The sequence goes on from NZ_JBFRLG010000021.1 coordinate 31,060, forward strand.
GTATTAATAGAGGTTGGTGGTGGCTAGGTTGGTTTTGGTTGGTTTTTTAAGTTTTCGGCTTGGTTTTTGTGGCGATTTTTACCGGAGGCTTGAAATAACCTGACAAAACTGGGATTTAAAAAAGAAAACTGGCTACTTTACAAGTCTAGGCTTGGTTGGCGTTTTTATTTTCCTATTAATCTTGAGTTTCTTTGTTTAAGTTATTGTTATTGTTTGATTTAAAAGTGGTTATTTTAATTTTTCAAGTGTGGTATTTGACGGAATTAGGCCGATTTTGGTGAAGTCGATAGGTTAGAATTGGCCAAAACTCAAGTATGGCGACTCTAATGCCATTTTGAATGGTTTTTATGATGATTCGTTCTAGTTTTAAACGAATGGCCATTGTCATGGTGGTAATTGTTACGACTTCAATCTAAAGAGACTCTTTTTAGTGGAAGCGTAATCAAGATCCAATTTTGAGGCGCTGAGGCTTTACATCAACACTCGTGTGCCTAGACTGGCGACGATTTAAAGCAATAGGGCAAATGGTATGTGGAGTTGGTTGGCGGTTTCCTTGTCTGGTATCGGAGCAATAGCAGGAACGAAACATGGACATATCGGTCAGGCCTTATCGTATAAGGTATTTACCTTTGTATTATTAGCGACAATTGCTTTAACTCAGTCGGTTGTGGCTGACTTTACCTATTGGATAGTTGCGGGGTTGGCTATCTCTGCGATCGCAGATGTGCTTCATACTCTCACTCAAAAACGCCCTCTGCATTTTGTCTGCTTCTTATTGGCTCAACTCTGTTACAGCAAAGCTTTTTGGTTACAGCTATCAGGTGAAATGGTTTGGTGGTTGTTCGCGCTGTTATTGGCAGCTTGCGTTGTTGCTTTCTTTTTACTGCTGCCACGCTTAGACAAACTCGTTTTTCCCGTGGTCATCATGGGCATTGTGCTTATTCAGTTAGCATGGGCTTCTGGTGAGGTTTGGCTGCTGGATCCTCAGTTATCACACGCGGTCGGTTTTGCTGGCTGTAGCGTGCTGCTCCTTTCGGCCTTAGCTTATGCGCTAAACAGTTACCGCAGCCCAATCAAGGGCGCTTACTTTTGGGTAACGGGCAGTTACTTTCTCGCACACGCATTCATCGTCGCATCGATTACTATTTAGGGTAGAGCTCTCTCAAGCCTGAGCTACATCAAAACGGCGTTGCTAAAACTCGGTACTCTACGTGTAATTCATTAAACATGAGATTGAGTTATGACGACTGAAATTCACGCACACAACGTTTTAAACCTGCTTAGTGAAAAGCCACTGACTCGCGAAGAGCTAACATTAGCGCTTGCTCAAACCTATGGCGAAGAAGCTCGCTTCCATACTTGTAAGCTCAATGGTCTGGATTTAGATAGCCTGTTGAAGTTTTTCTTGAAGATGGAAAAGGTTGTCGTTGTCGATGATAAGCTTTGCACTAACCGCGAACGTGTGTGTAATCACTAATTCTTAGTGGCTTGTTTTATTCGTGAATAAAGAGTGGGTGCATGTTTCGGCTCCACTCTTTTCATTACCTTTCAATCTGCTTTCGCTAATTTGCCTTCTTATAGCATCCCCTTTTAAAAGCATCAGTTAACCCGCTTATCACTGCGTTCGAAAATCAATGTTGAGGCTGCTATACTCCGCGCACTTACGCTTTTCGAGACAAACTTATGGAAATCTTATCTGCAGCAACCATGCTGTTTCTTATCATGGACCCGCTTGGCAACTTGCCAATCGTGCTCTCTATCCTTAAGCATATTGACCCGAAGCGTCGCCGTATTGTTCTGATTCGTGAGCTGATGTTCGCACTGGTTATCTTGCTGCTGTTCTTATTTGCGGGTCAAAGCATCATGAACTTCCTGCACGTGCAGCCTGAAACCTTGAGTATCTCTGGCGGTATTATTCTGTTTATTATCGCGATTAAGATGATTTTCCCAAGTGCGGGTAGTATTACTGGCCTCGCGGCGGGTGAAGAACCGTTTATTGTGCCGATGGCGATCCCAATGATTGCTGGCCCTTCAGTGATTGCGGCATTGATTCTGTTGTCGACACAGCACCCTGACAATATGTTAGAGCTTTCAGCGGCTGTGATGCTGGCTTGGGGCGCTACCTTCTTCATTCTGATGTTTAATGGCTTCTTCCTGCGAGTGCTGGGAGAGAGAGGGCTTAAAGCCATCGAACGCTTGATGGGCTTGTTGTTGGTTATGCTGTCGACGCAAATGTTCCTCGATGGTGTGAAAGGCTACATGGGCTAACATCAATATCATTGCTGAATAAAAAAACGCCGCTCAAATGAGCGGCGTTTTTGTCTCTACTGTTTCTGTCATGATGTTTTCTGTAGCTAAGCGTTTTATATCTGGGCTTAAGCTCGATTACATCATGTGTTTGCGTCGGATATCGAGTAAGGCGAAGACACCGAAAATCAATATTGACCACTTCTCCCAACGTGACATCTCGATCTTGTCGCCGAAAGCACCGATGAAAATCAGCATCTGCAGGCCGTGCATGAAGAACAAGAATGCTGTCATGATATAAAGCGCAATCGCAGCATTACCCGGGAACGGGTAGAAAATATTTACGATCAAGATAAACCAAACAAAGGCGATGGCTGCTTTTGCTAGTGGAAGCAAGAACTTCATTCAATAACTCCTATTCTTCAGTAATTCGATTGAACAGTCGGTAGCTTGACTGTCCGGTGGTCTTATCGCGATGCAATTCCCAGTTCTCTGGCATAGCTTCGAGTTTCAGTTCTTTCTCTGTCTCGACGTAAATGATGGCTTTGTCTGCAAGCCAACCGTTACTCTCAAGCAGTTGTACTGTTTCTGCCAGTAAGCCTTTGCGAAATGGTGGATCAAGGAAAACCATATCGTAAGGAGTGCCTGGTTTCTTAAGGAAAGAGATAGCATCAGTATTCACGACATTAATGTTGTCTGCCTTGAGCTCTTTCGCGTTATCAGAAAGCTGTTTAGCCGCCTTTTGATTCATTTCGAGCAGTGTCACCATTTTGGCTTGGCGAGAAGCTGCTTCAAAACCTAGACCGCCAGAACCGGCAAATACATCCAAGCAAGTTGAATGTGGGATATCTTGAGCCACCCAGTTAAAGAGTGTTTCTTTTACTCGGTCAATGGTTGGGCGTAATCCTTCTAAATCATGAACAGGCAGCTTTCTACCTCTCCATGAGCCACTAATAATTCGAACAAAGCCTCCGGATGGCTTTTTTTGTGATGTGTTTTGCTGGCGACGTCTTACCATAGATTTTTTGACCGCTAATAAAGTGATACTATACCGAGCCCAATTTAAGTGGGTTCGTGTATTAAATAAATTTGCAATGACAAAGTGTATCAAGCTAAAAGCAAACTTATCACTGCTTTGTCATTTTTCTTTACTATTCGTTTGTACAAGCTTGTATTGTATAACAATAGCAAAGAGTCGACGTGTATTAAGTCAATACAGCTAATTAGTAGATCTAGGAAACTCCTCTGATGACGGAAAAAAAGAAGCGCGGATTATTATCGTGGCTTGGTTTTGGTGAAGAAGAACAAAGCCCAAAAACTCAGAATGAAGCGAACGTAGAAAGCGTTGAAGATCAAACTGAAGTTGAATCACAAGTTGAGGCTGAACAGGTCGCGCCTGAAGCTGAACAAGTTAAGCCAACTGAATCTGAGCAAGCGCTTGAAGAAGCTCAACAAGAGCAGCAACCTGTCGCAGCAGAAGCAGAAGCAGAAGCAGAAGCAGAAGCAGAAGCAGAACAGGAAGAAGTGGCAGTTCCTCAAGCTAAGGTTGAAGAAGTACAAGAGAAGCCGACAGAAAGCTTCTTTGCTCGTCTTAAGCGCAGCCTAAGCCGCACTAAAGCAAACATCGGTGCTGGTTTCTTTGGTCTGTTCAAAGGCAAGCAAATCGATGAAGACCTGTTTGAAGAGCTAGAAGAGCAACTTCTGATTGCTGACGTGGGTATGAATACCACGGTTAAGATCATTGAAAACCTGACAGAAAAAGCATCTCGCAATGACCTAAAAGACGGTGAAGCGCTTTATGGTCTGCTCAAAGAAGAGATGGCAGACATCTTAAGCCAAGTGGAACAGCCACTGGTTGTTGATACCACTAAAACACCTTACGTTATCTTAATGGTGGGTGTGAACGGTGTAGGTAAGACAACTACGATCGGTAAGCTGGCGAAACAATTCCAAAATGAAGGCAAGAAAGTGATGCTAGCAGCGGGTGATACCTTCCGTGCAGCAGCTGTTGAACAGCTTCAGGTTTGGGGTCAGCGTAACGATGTGCCAGTTATCGCTCAACACACTGGTGCGGACAGTGCGTCTGTTATCTACGATGCGATTGAAGCAGCGAAGGCTCGTGGTGTTGATGTTGTGATTGCTGATACAGCCGGTCGTTTGCAGAACAAGAGCAACCTGATGGAAGAGCTACGCAAGATCGTTCGTGTAATGAAGAAGATTGATGACTCTGCGCCACACGAAATCATGCTAACGCTCGATGCAGGTACAGGTCAGAACGCTATCAGCCAAGCGAAGTTGTTCAGTGAAGTGGCTCCAGTTACGGGTATTACACTGACTAAGCTAGATGGTACGGCGAAAGGTGGTGTAATTTTCTCAATTGCTGACCAGTTCCAGATTCCAATCCGCTACATTGGTGTGGGTGAAGGTATTGATGACCTGCGTCCATTTGAATCTAAAGACTTCATTGAAGCACTATTTAGCCGCGAAGAGTAACGCGAGTAGCAAAGTGGTTTATCCTTAATCTGCTACCGTTTTTAAATTTGATATTAGTGATCGTAAGAGGAATTTTCGGTGATCAAATTTCAGCAAGTGAGTAAAGCCTACCGAGGTGGAAGACAAGCGCTCCAAAAAGTGGACTTTCACCTGAAACGTGGAGAGATGGCTTTTTTGGGTGGGCACTCTGGGGCTGGTAAAAGTACCTTGCTGAAGTTGATCTGCGCGATAGAGCGTCCAACTGATGGACGTGTCTGGTTCAACGATCACGATATCACTCGTATCCCAGCCAAAGACATTCCTTTCTTACGCCGTAATATTGGGATTGTTTTTCAAGACCATCGCCTGCTGATGGACCGTTCGATTTTCGATAACGTCGCTCTGCCTATGCGTATTGAATCTATTTCTGAAAACGAAATAAAACGCCGAGTCAGTGCTGCGTTGGATAAAACCGGTTTATTAGATAAAGCCCGTTGTTTGCCAAGCCAACTTTCTGGTGGTGAACAACAACGCGTGGGTATTGCTCGCGCCGTGGTTAACCGTCCAACTCTGCTTTTAGCCGATGAGCCTACCGGTAATCTAGACCCTGAATTATCTAACCGTGTGTTGCGATTATTTGAAGAATTCAACCGCGCAGGTGTGACGATCATCCTAGCGACGCATGATATCGGGTTAGTGAACACTCGCCCTCAGTACCGCCATCTTGAATTAAACCAAGGATTTTTGAGTGAGGTTGAAGACTATGGCCGCGAATAAGCGCATCAAAAAACCTCAATCTAATCGAGCAGCAAACCGCGCTTCAAGCGACGGCTTCTTTGTTGTTCACTGGAAACAAGCCAAGTCATCGTTCTCGCAAATGTGGCAGCGCCCGTTAGGCAACTTACTGACCCTTGCGGTGATCTCTATGGCGTTGGCGATGCCAGCTTGTTTGTACCTATTAGGTAAAAATGTAGGGGAAGTGGCGCAAGATGTCACTAGCCCGTCACAAATAAGTGCTTATGTAGAGGATGGTATTCCTGAGCCACGAGTAATGGTGCTTAAGGATGAAATCGAAAGTTGGGATCAAGTTGAGCTCGTGGAGTACATTTCTCCGCAGCAAGGGCTTGCAGACCTCAGCCAGTATTCTGGTTTTGAAGACGCCCTAACCATTCTCGACGATTATTCACTGCCAGGTGTGCTGGTGATTACGCCAAGCGTGCACAGCGATACCTTAATTAAAGAGCTGGCAGGCACAGTTAAACAACAAGAATTAGTGACCGATGTTCGCCTAGACGAAGATTGGTTAGCGCGATTAGATGCGATCAAAGCATTAGCGGCTGTCATCGTGATTACCTTAACGGTATTGATGCTGGGCGCGGTATTTCTGATTATCGGCAATACACTACGATTTAATGTGTTGGCGCATAAAGAAGAGATTCAAACCATGAAGCTGATTGGTGCGACCGACAGCTACATTCTTCGACCATACCTTTATGCTGGGATGTGGTTTGGCGTTTTAGGTTCGATTAGCGCTTGGGTAATGACGGCATTGATTACCGTATTGCTGAACAGCGCGGTGGATGACTTGGCTCAGCTATACGACAGCCACTTCCGTTTAATTGGCCTGAGTTGGGATGAATCTTTACTGCTTTTGATCGTCGGAACTCTGCTTGGTAGTGTGGCTGCAAAGCTTTCTGCACAGCGTCACCTAAAAGAAATTGAACCAGTTTAGGTGAATAGAGTCATATTTAGACGAAAAATAGGCACTTCTTAACCAGTTTTTGCCTTGTATAGACGAATTGATTATGCATAATTACTTCCCCCTCCTTGAAACCTGTTCATTTTAGGTTCAAGATTGTAGGGTTTTAATAGATGTATTACTCCAGATCAGAGATTGATGAGGAACCGAATGGCAAACCAAGCGTATCAAATGGCTTTAGTCACACAAGATAGTTTAGATAGCTATATCCGCTCAGCGAACAGCTACCCTATGCTGACTCCTGAAGAGGAACGTGGACTTGCAGAGCGATTACATTACAAAGGTGAGATCGACGCTGCGAAAGGCTTGATCCTTTCCCACCTAAGATTCGTGGTGCACGTTGCAAGAGGCTACTCTGGCTACGGGCTACCAATGGCTGATCTCGTCCAAGAAGGTAACATCGGCTTGATGAAGGCTGTTAAGCGCTTCAATCCAGAAGTTGGTGTTCGTCTAGTCTCTTTTGCTGTTCACTGGATCAAAGCTGAGATTCATGAGTACGTTTTGCGTAACTGGCGTATCGTTAAGATCGCAACAACGAAAGCACAACGTAAATTGTTCTTTAACCTTCGTAAGTCTAAAAAGCGTTTAGGTTGGTTCAATAACGGCGAAGTTGAGACGGTTGCACGTGAGTTGGGTGTTGAGCCTTCAGAAGTTCGTGAGATGGAATCTCGCTTAGCAGCACAAGATGCGACGTTTGAAGCGCCTATGGACGATGACGATGGCGGTTCTGCTTACACTGCTCCAGTTTACTACCTAGAAGACAAGGCGTCAGACGTTGCTGAGACGGTTGAAGCGGCTAACTGGGAGTCACACACCAATAATCGCCTAGGGCTAGCACTAGCAAGCTTAGACGAGCGTAGCCAACACATTGTTCGCTCACGTTGGTTAGACGACAACAAGGCAACCCTGCAAGACTTAGCGGATACCTACAGTATATCAGCTGAGCGTGTTCGCCAGTTAGAAAAGAATGCGATGAAGAAATTGAAACAAGCCGTTGGTGATTTCTAATAGCATCTAGTTTCTATTAGCTTCTACTTTCTAGTAGAGCTAACAAATAGCTGAATTTTGAAAAGGCCGAGATCGAGAGATCTCGGCCTTTTTGTTTTGGATCGATTTCTCAACTTTTGCGATCGAAATTTGCAAAATGATTTTGTGGATAACTCTGTGAGAAGTTTATTCGTCAGCTATCTAAAAGCAGTGTGTAGTAAGGCTTTGACGGGGTTTTTCGAGTGGGGATATGTTTCAGTTAACCCACAGTTAGATCAGGATCATTACTACATGTTGTGGATCTATTTTTGAAAAGACACTTTATTCACGCAATTCACAGATTTATCCACAAATGGTGTAAAAGTGATCGCTGGTGGATAACCTTATTAAGTGGATGTGAATGTTAGCCTTGGGATAGGTTACAATGGCAGCAAAGTAAATCAGTATAAAAAGAGAAAGTCATGGACCAGTTTAAACATATCGATGTTAAAGGTGCTCAAGCCCTTATTGAACAAGGCGAAGCTCGACTTGTCGATATACGTGACCCGCAGTCTTTTGCGGTTGCCCACCCAAAAACAGCCTACCACCTGACTAACGATACGATGGTGTCATTCATGGATGAGGTTGAGTTCGAACAACCTATCTTAGTGATGTGCTACCACGGCATCAGTAGCCAAGGTGCGGCACAATATTTAGTGAACCAAGGCTTTGAAGAGGTATATAGTGTTGATGGTGGTTTCGAAGCTTGGCATCGTGCTGAACTTCCAGTGATCGCAGGTTAATGACTTTCATCACCTGAACCGCCTCAAGCATCCCTCATAGAATGAATAGGAAGTAACAATGATTAGATTGATGGTGTTAGACAATCCACGTCTTGCTCAAGCATTTATTGATTATATGGCCTCTCGTCAGATCCCTATTCAGATGTCTCCAGAGGGAGAAGGGCGTTTTGCTCTTTGGCTTCTTGATGGCCAATTTCAGGTTGAAACCGAAGCTGAGCTGAATCGTTTTCTGGCTGAGCCCAATCATAAGCGCTATCAAGCTGCATCTTGGGACATGGCAGAGACCAGAAAGAGCAACTTCCATTACCACACGCCAAGCTTCATGGGCATGATCAAAGCCAAAGCAGGCCCAGTGACACTAAGCCTGATGTTGGTGTGTGTGGTGATTTTTGCGCTGCAACAGATCGGTTTTGGCCAAGCTATTTTCAATGCCCTACATTTCCCAGCGGTGGATGGACAGCAATGGCAGCTGTGGCGTTGGTTGAGTCATGCCGTTCTACATTTCTCTGTTATGCACATCGCATTTAATATTTTGTGGTGGTGGCAGCTAGGTGGAGACATTGAGAAGAAACTTGGCAGCCTCAAGCTACTTCAGATCTTTGCTGTCTCTTCTGCGCTTTCAGGTGCTGGGCAGTATTGGGTTGAAGGGGCGAACTTCGGTGGTTTGTCTGGTGTTGTGTATGCCTTGGTTGGTTACTTATGGGTGGTTGGTGCGAAGGCGCCACAACTTGGTTTAGGTATCCCAAGACAGATTGTCGGCTTTATGTTGGTGTGGCTAGTGCTTGGGTACATGCAGCCATTTATGGCTATCGCCAATACGGCGCATTTAGCTGGTCTAGCCGCTGGTGTGATTATTGGCTTTATCGATGCGATGAAAGCACCAAGCTCGGCAAGAAGCTAATTCATATCTTCTAATGAGTAGCCAAACGATAGAGACAAAAAAAGCGGCCAGATGAGCCGCTTTTTTATTGGGATTCGTTTTACATCATTACTGATAAAGGTATTTGGTAAACAGTAAGTCAGCAATCAGGGTTTTACCTGTCTCTGGAAGCAAAATCTTGTTGAGGTGTTCAACTAAGGATTTTCTTAAGTCTTCACGGCCAGATAGAGATTTAATGGTTTCTTCGTTTTGTTTGCCAAGCAATTCAATCACCGCATCGCGAATCAGTGGTTGGTGATGCTCAATAGCGGCCAAGTCGCTACTATTTGCCACCATGATGTCGAGGCGAACCTGAATGTAGCCCAGTTTTTTACCTTTAGTGTAAAAATTGGTGGTCAGGTCTGGCTCTAGCGTGAAGTAGGCGAGTTTAGCTGCCGACTCCTCTTCCGCGAAACTTGATGCTGAAAAGAGTAGGGTAATCGCAAGAAATATTTGGGCTACATAACGTTTGTGCATATTTGTGACTTTTCTTTAGTTTATTCGCGATATTCGAAACGCATTAGTCTTGTTACAATGAGCGGTCTAAATCTAAATACGTTTACAATTCGAAGAACGCTTTAATTTTGTTCGAAAGTTGAAGCTTTATTGTACGTGTAAAGTCACCTATTGAATACTAGTATGAATCAGCCAATATCGCTGTATCTTAATTCGTTAATGAATGTAGATTGGCAAAGTACAGAAACATTTGATTTTCCTAATGAAACCACCAAAGAGTGGCTGATGGAGCAAGGTTCTCTTTCCCGCAAGTTGGGGAAGTGCTGTCAGCACCTGTCTGTTGAGTTGCTTCATAATCAAGTTGTAGAACGCTCAATGCTGCAACAAGACGAGGAACATCTTTTATCATCGTTTGATTGCTTACTGCGTAAAGTGATTTTAAAGGGTGATGACGAACCGTGGGTGTTAGGTCGAACCTTGATTCCCCGAGTCACATTAGAAGACCATCAGCACTCAGACCTTTCTCAACAAGGTAATGTCCCGCTTGGATTGACCGTTTTTAGTGCTGAGAACGTGGAGCGAGATGCGCTGCAAGTTGGTTGGGTTATCGCAGGCGATGAGCGATTACTCGCGCGTCGTTCTCGATTATGGATGAACCATAAACCGATGCTTGTGGCAGAACTGTTTTTACCAACATCACCCATTTACTCTAAGGAGAGTGTGTAAATGCTTGCCACCAAAGCGAAGGCGTATTGGCAATTAACGCGAATGAATCGCCCGATTGGTACCCTATTACTCCTTTGGCCGACCTTGTGGTCACTGATTATCGCCGCACAAGGTATGCCTGATTTTGATGTCTTGGTTGTTTTTGTACTCGGCGTGGTGTTGATGCGTTCAGCTGGCTGTGTGATCAATGACTTTGCGGACCGTAAAGTAGATGGTCATGTTAAACGTACCAAGCAGCGTCCACTGCCGTCTGGTTTGGTTTCCAGTAAGGAAGCGATTCTGCTCTTTTTAGTGCTAGCCGTAGTTTCATTCTTGCTGGTACTCACCATGAATCCACTGACCATTAAGCTCTCATTTATTGGTGTGGGTCTGGCGTTCATTTACCCTTTCATGAAGCGTTTTACGCATCTTCCACAGTTGTTTCTTGGCTTAGCGTTTAGTTGGGCGATACCAATGGCTTGGGCGGCACAAACCAATGAACTGCCAAGCATTGTGTGGTTTGTCTTCGTGATTAACGCGTTGTGGACGATTGCTTACGACACGCAATATGCGATGGTTGACCGAGATGATGACTTGAAGATTGGTATTAAATCGACGGCTATTTTATTTGGTCGCTTCGATAAACTGATTGTTGGCTCTTTGCAACTCGTCACCCTAGCGATGCTGATTGCGTTAGGCATGCATTACCAACTAGGAAATACCTTCTATTGGGCACTGTTGGTAGCGGGAAGCTTATTTGTGTATCAACAACACCTGATGCGCCACCGTGATCGAGACCTTTGTTTCCAAGCCTTTCTAAACAACAACTATGTTGGAATGGCAGTGACAGCGGGCTTGTTCATTACCTTCTGGTAAGCATCCGCTTTTCGAGTTAACGAATGCTAAAGAAAAAGGCACCCATTGGGTGCCTTTTTTGATCGCGTTTGGCCTCGCTATTCAAGAGACACCAAGCTGATGATTACTCCGCTTGGTGGATACTCTCTTGAATCGTCAAACGTACTTCAGGGTAAAGCATTGAGTAGAGAAGCTTAGCGAATTGCTGAGTCTTGTCTAAATCACAGTTGCCGTCGTTATCTAGGTACTGTTGCTGCTTCAACGTTGCGAACATAGAAGCAAACACACCTTTATCGAAGAATTCGGGAGCATTGATACCATGCAATCGACCAAGTCGCTGTGCGATGTCTTGGCTTTTCTGCTCAAGGTCAGATTTGTCCAGTTCCGGATTCTCTGCCAGCAAGTTTAGAGCAATAGAGTAGCGCTGTAGCGTTTCTGAAATCGTACGGCCTAACAGCATAAGAGCTTGGCTGTTCGATTGGTTGATCGTCACTTCATTGTCAGACACAACAATCATGCCCTGGCTAACAAGTTCATCAATGATGTTTGATACTACGCCTTCAAGCTGTGATTCGTCGTAGCTTAAGAACAGCTCTTTCTTTAAGAACGGATAAATTGCTGCAACATTCTTTTGAATCGCTTCAATCGATAAACCGCGCTGACGAATGGTCATCTGGGCAATTAAAGATGGCAGAGCGAACAAGTGAATGATGTTGTTTCGGTAGTAGGTCATCAGAATTGACTGGTGACGGTCTAGCGAAATAATGTCGCCCATTGAGTCTGATTCAATTAGGAACTTGTTCAGCGATTCAGCGTGTTTTACCAGATCTTCAGCACTGTCTTTTGGTACCGTAAATGTATCAGAGTAAGGTACGTTCTTAAGCAGAGACAGGTAGCAATTGATCTGAGAAACCAAAGAGTCACGAGACAATGCGCGCTGTCTTGAGGCTAATAGCGCGGTTGCACAAAGGGTCAATGCGTTGGTCGCCGCGGCATCGTTAATGTGCGTCATCATTTTGGTCGCCAGGTCATTAACCACTGGATTCATCCATTGTGGTTTACTGGTGCCCATTGGGTCGATGTCTTTGGTCCACTCAGGTGAGTGTTCATTCAGGTATTGGTTCAGTTGAATAGGCTCACCGAAGTTCACGTAGCCTTTACCAAAGTTACGTAGCTTACGAATGGTACGAATCACTAAGCTCGCGTTTTCTTTCTCTTTACGCTTACCACGAAGTTCTTTTGCGTAAGTCGCCACTTCCATCACGTGCTCGTAGCCGATGTACACAGGAACCAAAGTCACCGGGCGATTCATGCCGCGCAGCATCGCTTGAATAGTCATCGCCAACATGCCGGTCTTCGCTTGCAATAAACGACCTGTACGAGAACGCCCACCTTCACTGAAGTACTCTACTGAGTAACCTTTAGCGAACAACTCCGCTAGGTATTCACGGAAAATCGTCGAGTACAGCTTGTTGCCTTTGAAGCTACGACGAATAAAGAACGCACCACCATGACGGAAAATAGGACCGGCAGGGAAGAAGTTCAGGTTGATACCCGCAGCGATGTGCGGCGGCACCATGCCTTCATGATAAAGCACATAAGAAAGCAGTAAGTAGTCCATGTGGCTACGGTGACAAGGCACGTAAACAATCTCGTGACCATCTTGAGCCAACTTACGAACCGTTGAAGCGTTGCTGATATGCAGGCCTTGGTACAACTTATTCCACAGCCAACCAAGAATCTTCTCACCACGCTTGATCAGCGAGTAAGAGAAGTTCGCAGCAATCTCGTCCATAATGTCTTGAGCTTCTTTGCTCGCTTTCTCGATCGAGATGTTCTTTGCTTGTGCTTCGTCTTCAATCGCTTTTTTGATCGCTTCTGATTTTAACAGGCGATCAAACAGCGCTTGGCGGCTTGGAAGGTTAGGGCCTGATGCAGCAAGTTTTTGGCGAGAGAAGTGGATACGCGCTACACGCGCCAGTTTGTGCGCGATGGTGCTGTCGGTACCGTGTGAGTTTGCCATGTAGCGAAGAGATACCACAGGACTAAAGCGAACTAGACAGTCACGACCTGCGAGCAATACCGCTTTTGATTTTTCTAAGCCATTCATTGCTTGTAGGTAAGGTTTCTGGTTAGTCTCTTTACCTGGTTTACGTCCCCAAAGCACAGTGGCAGGGATAACTTGAACATCGAGCTCAGAGTCTTCAGCATGCAGTGAAAGCAACTCAGAGAACACTTCAATTGAAGAGCTTGGTACATAATCATCGTCTTGAAGCAGAGTTTTGCGAGAAGATATAAAAACGTAGCGTTGCAGTGATTTGCCGTTGATTTCAAGCTTGCTTAATGGATCAGGTAGACCTAATTCAAGTGCATGTTTTTGCAATGTAAGAATGTCGACACTTGAGCGAAACGGTAAGGCGTATACAATCGGTTTGCTCAAATCAATGTTCAAATCCTCAACAGGGTTTGAAGGAATTGATGTGCCCTTTACCAATACGGATAAAGGTAGCTTCATTAATGAACGTGAAAAAGATTGTCCAGAAGACATATAGGTTCACTGCCTCAATAGTTATTTCAATGTGCTCAAGCGTATCTCTATTTCTATGATGAAAAAGGATAAATCCTATGAGTGAAATAGGGATAAGCCTAGGCGTAAATTTAATCGATGTAAGAATACCAGAAACTGGTCTAACCTTTTAATGGAAATAGTCATATTGCCGTTAAGTTTGTGGAAAATCATTCATCGACTGATTGAGTATAGAGTTAAAAATGACCAAAAAATCAAACACCGGATTCAAACGCATCATAAAAGCAGCAGGCTTTTCATGGCAAGGCCTCACAAGTTCGTTTAAAAGCGAGGCTGCATTTCGGCAAGAAGTGTTCATGGCAGCAATACTGATTCCGTTGGCATTCTATTTGGACGTAAGCCAAGTTGAGCGAATCTTGATGATCTCAGCTGTTGTGTTAGTGATGGTTGTCGAGTTAATCAATACCGCGATTGAAGCAGTTGTTGATCGAATCGGTAGTGAGCATCATGAGCTTTCTGGGATGGCGAAAGATGTCGGCTCGGCGGCTGTTCTCATCTGTCTAATACTAGCGGGTTACGTGTGGCTAGAGATCCTGTTTTTGTAATTTGCTAAAAATGAACTAAAAACAAGCAATTGCTTTGCTTTTGTTCAGTTACTGGATATACTCACAGTCAACTGTATAAAAAGACAGGTGAATCATGAAGCCGTTAACGCCCCGCCAGCAACAAGTCTTTGACCTTATCAAAGGTAAGATCGAAGATTCCGGTATGCCACCGACACGTGCAGAAATCGCGCGTGAACTAGGCTTCCGTTCTGCTAATGCTGCAGAAGAACATTTGAAAGCTCTTGCTCGTAAAGAAGCGATTGAGATTATCCCGGGTGCGTCTCGCGGTATTCGTATTTTGCTTGAAGATGCAGCAAACGAAGAGCAAGGTTTACCATTAATCGGTCAGGTTGCCGCTGGTGAGCCTATCTTGGCTCAAGAGCATGTAGAAATGCATTACCAAGTTGATCCAGGCATGTTTAAACCACAAGCTGACTTCTTACTTCGTGTAAATGGCGAAAGTATGAAAGACATCGGTATTATGGATGGTGATTTATTAGCTGTTCATAAAACACAAGATGTACGCGATGGTCAGGTTGTAGTGGCTCGTGTCGATGATGATGTAACGGTAAAACGCCTAGAACGTAAAGGTTCAACGGTTCTGTTACATGCTGAAAATGAAGAGTTTTCTCCAATCCATGTCGATCTAGAATCTCAACACTTGTCTATTGAAGGGCTTGCGGTTGGTATTATTCGCAACACCGACTGGATGTAGTCAGTACAAACAGCTTATTGATATTTATTCTCAATAACTTGTCATTGTAATTGATATTCATTATCATCTTCTTTGTCGAGATACAAGGAAGATGATGATGCCAAACCCAACCAAACCTCAAATGAAGCCGCTTACTCGTAAGCCGCGCTCCTCTGTTCAAAAGGCTTCTTCTGAACAAGGGTCTGCACATCAAGAATTCCAAGTTCCGACGAACCTCGTTCAGCATCTTTGGTTTCGTAGCCGTGAAAGCCTAGCTGATGATGGTCTCGTTTATGATCCTATCGCAGCTCAAGCCTGCAAGCGTTGCCAGCTCGCACCAGAATGTCTTACCGGTGAACTCGACCAACAGCAACTCCTTTACGCGACACTGACTCAACTTTGTGATTCTCAAGTTCAACAGTTTTTATCTCATAACCCAGATGCTTGGATTATTAACGTGGGAGCAGGGCTCGATACCCGTTTCTACCGTTTAGATAATGGCCGCTGTCATTGGGTTGAGTTAGATGTAACCGAGAATCTGCTTTGGCGACAACGCTTGTTCCACAAAAATGAACGCTATCGCTTAGAGTGTGGCTCTGTCGATGACCTAACTTGGTTGGATGAACTTAATATTCCAGAACAAGCCTCGGTGATGGTGGTGTGTGAACATGCTTTGCTGGATTGTAATGAACAACAGACCGCGAACTTCATTCAGTCTTTGAGCCGCTACTTTACTCATGCACATGCGTGTTTAGTCTTAGCTGGAGATAAAAGCTCAAGTACGTTGGGACAAAAGCTTGGTTCAGGAAAGTATGCTCATGGGTTGTCTTCACCAATAGACAGCGTTCTTAATTGGCTGCCATGGGCACAATGGGTAAAAGCGTTTTCTCCCCTAGACCAACAATGCAATCGTTGGAAATTGTGGCAGCGGCTTCTTTGTAAGATCTCTCAGGTCAAAAAGCGTTTAACGCCGCAGTTAGTGCTCGTTAAGTGGTAACCCTAGTGGTTCTGTATTTCGAGTAACTGAGTACATAGCCGGTATAAGTAAAATTCCACAACATAGTGAAAGCCCACCCACTAGGTTAAACTATCGCCTCTAATCTAAGAGGTGATCGTGAAGCTATTTAATCCCCAAACTATTTTTCAAACGCTATCCAATCAGGCGATGCACAAAAAAGTGCTGCTGCTCGCGATCCCGATGGTTCTCTCTAATATTACTGTTCCACTGCTGGGCTTAGTCGATGCGGCGGTTATCGGTCACCTCGAGCACTCTTGGTATTTAGGTGGTGTGGCGCTGGGCGGCACAATGATCAGCGTGACCTTTTGGTTGCTTGGTTTCCTGCGCATGTCGACAACAGGGCTAGCCGCACAATCTTATGGTGCGAATGATGGCAAGCAACTTGGTTTAGTCTTTGTGCAAGGCGTGACCATGGCCTTAGGGTTTGCTGGTGTCTTTTTGCTTTTACACAGTCTAGTCGCCGATTTAGTTTTCTCATTGAGTAGCGCCAGTGATCAAGTTAAGCACTATGGTCAGCAATATTTCTCAATCCGCGCTTGGAGTGCGCCTGCTGCGCTAACTAACTTTGTGATTCTAGGTTGGTTACTCGGGACTCAAAATGCCAAAGCGCCCATGTGGATGGTGATCATCACCAATATCACCAATATCGTTTTGGATATTGTTTTTGTTATCGGCTTAGGATGGCAAGTGGAAGGTGCAGCATTGGCATCTGTAATGGCTGATTATGCCGGTCTAACATTTGGCTTGATTTGTGTTTACCGAATCTGGGCGAAGAAGCAGTTACCATCGCCATGGGATCTGCTTAAGAAAACCAGCCAAGGTTTGAGTCGTTTCGTGAAATTGAATCGCGATATCTTTCTTCGTTCATTATGCCTACAAGCGACTTTCACTTTCATGACCTTCCAAGGTGCAAGCTTTGGCGATGATGTTGTTGCGGCCAATGCCGTGTTGATGAGTTTCTTGATGATCATCTCTTATGGGATGGATGGCTTTGCCTACGCAATGGAAGCGATGGTCGGTAAGGCGATAGGCGCGAAAGACAAAGATGAGCTGAACCAGTCATTGATTGGAACTTTCTTCTGGAGCTTCAATATTTGTTTGGTACTGACCATAGTGTTCGCACTCGTTGGCTCGAGCTTAATCAATATGATCACCACAATCCCAGACGTGAAGAGTCAAGCCGAGGTGTATTTACCGTGGTTAATCGCAATGCCATTGGTGTCTATGTGGTGCTTCTTGTTGGATGGTATTTTTGTTGGAGCAACTAAGGGCAAGGATATGCGCAATAGTATGTTTGTTGCGACCTGTAGTTTCTTCGCGATTTTCTATTTAGCATCAGGTTTAGAGAACCATGCACTGTGGTTAGCGATGCTGAGCTTTATGGCAATGCGCGGAATTGGTCTTGGTGTGTTGTTTGTTTCTCAGTGGAAGAAAGGGGAGTTTCTCGCTTAGCTCTGAGGGCTCTGTTTGTGGAGAGTAAATGAGGCTGTACAGGTAAAGGGGTATTTAGAACATCATGATCTAATTACTATCAATGCCTTCATATTCAGTGTTTTAAATAAAAACAGCAAGCGCGTGGCTTGCTGTTTATGTATTTGGCCTATGGGTGGTCAAATACTCCTATTGGTTCTTTATCTAGAATAAACGGTTAAGCCCGTTGAGTGCTGCAACACGATAAGCTTCCGCCATCGTTGGATAGTTAAAGGTTGTATTCACAAAGTACTCGATGGTATTTGCTTCACCTTTCTGTTCCATGATCGCTTGTCCGATATGGATGATTTCAGCGGCACGCTCACCAAACACGTGGATACCTAAAATCTCTTTGGTTTCGCGATGGAACAGAATCTTCAAGCTACCAATGTCTTTACCCGCAATTTGAGCACGAGCTAGGTGTTTGAATGAAGAACGTCCTACTTCATACGGTACTTTAGCTGCGGTAAGTTCTTGCTCGGTTTTACCAACAGAACTGATCTCCGGGATGGTGTAGATGCCGGTTGGAATGTCTTCGATAAGGTGGCGTTCAGCTTCACCTTTCACAATTGCTTGAGCCACAAATCGACCTTGGTCATAAGCCGCGCTTGCTAGGCTAGGGTAGCCAATCACATCACCGACAGCGTAAACATGGTCAACATTGGTTTGGTAATTGGTATTTACTGAGACTTGCCCACGCGAGTCCGCTTCTAAGCCAACAGCACCAAGGTTCAGTTTATCGGTATTACCCGTTCGGCCATTGGCATACAGTAGGCAATCAGCGCGCATCTTTTTACCTGACTCTAGGTGAATGATCACGCCATCATCAGTGCCTTCAATTTTCTCAAAGGTTTCATCGTTGCGAATCACGACACCGCTGTTCCAGAAGTGATAAGAAAGTGCATCTGAGGTTTCATTGTCTAGGAATGACAACAGACGGTCACGAGTATTGATAAGATCGGTTTTTACACCCAAACCGCGGAAAATCGACGCGTATTCACAACCAATAACGCCAGCACCATAGATGATGATGTGTTGCGGGTCGTGTTTAAGAGAAAGAATCGAGTCACTGTCGTAGATACGTTCATGCAGGAAGTCGACGTTATCTGGTTGGTAAGGGCGAGAGCCTGTCGCGATAACAAATTTGTCTGCACTGTAATGTTCTTCAGTGCCATCGCTTTGCATTACCGAGACAGTGTTGGTATCGATAAAACGTGCAGTACCAAAGACCAACGTGCACTGGTTGCGGTCGTAGAAGCCTTGGCGTAATCGAGTCTGCTTGTCGATAACCGATTTGGCATGCCCCAAAATGTTAGAAAACGTTGAGTGTATGCTTTTGTTGTTCTGACAAAACAGCGGATTACTGTTGAATTCGATAATACGACTTACGGCATGACGCAGTGCCTTTGAAGGAATGGTTCCCCAGTGAGTACAACCACCACCAACGCTGCTCTCTTTCTCAATGATTGCAACGTTCAACCCGGCTTTGGTTAATCCCATCGCTGCCCCTTCTCCTCCGGGGCCACTACCAATTACGATTACATCAAAGTGGTTGGAGTGCGGCATAGATATCTTCCTTGTTATATTTGAGTAACATTGCTTTAGCGAGATTTTAACTGATTCTGTTCTTGGGTACATGAAAAGGGCATCAGAGAGTCGGTGGGATCACGCAGTGTTATCGAAAAAATAATATTTGGTATGTCGTATGTCTCCAAATGACAGTGTGGATATTGAAATTTTTTCTTCGAACGTATTTACTTCGGTACGTGAACAAAGAGGTATGTTTAGTGTCTTATATAACCAGAGTGCCTTATATAAATAAGTGATTCGCGTTATATTGAATAGAGTATTAGACATGCCTGTTTAGGCTGTAAAAGAAGAAATTGATAAAGTATGAAACCAATGGGCATTCGCGCACAGCAAAAAGAAAAAACTCGTCGCAGCTTAATCGATGCAGCATTTAGCCAACTCAGCGCCGATCGTAGTTTTTCCAATCTAAGCTTGAGAGAAGTCGCTCGTGAGGCTGGAATAGCACCGACTTCCTTTTATCGTCACTTCAAAGACATGGATGAGCTTGGCTTAACCATGGTTGATGAAGGTGGCTTACTGCTGCGCCAGTTAATGCGTCAAGCTAGGCAACGCATAGTAAAAGAAGGCAGTGTGATTCGTACATCGGTTGAAACCTTTATGGAATTCATTGAAAGCAGCCCTAACGTATTCAGACTGTTATTGCGAGAGCGCTCAGGAACTTCATTTGAGTTTCGTGCAGCGGTAGCTCGTGAGATACAGCACTTCTCTGCTGAGTTAACCGAATATTTGATAACGACTGGCATGACAAGGGACGAAGCTTTCACTCAAGCGGAAGCCTCGGTTATCTTAGTCTTCAACTCAGGGGCAGAAGCATTAGATTTAGATCGACGTCAGCGAGATGAATTGGCTGAACGCTTGATCATGCAATTGCGAATGATGGCCAAAGGAGCTTTTTGGTATCGTAAAGAACGTGAACGTAACCGATTAAAAGGCGGGATTGAATAATGTCGAATGAAAATAATACTGTAAACCGTGGTTCTGAAAGAAAAACACTCGTACTTGCTGTTGTAGCCGGTGTGTGTGGTGATGCATTGTTATCTTGGGTAACAATGAGCGAAGTGGGCTTCTCTATTTTCCCGCTTATCGCTTTAGTTTTGGCTGTACAAGCGCTTTACCAAGAGTACCTAACTAACCCAGTATCTGAAGATATCCCACTAGTAGGTTTAGCTTGTTTCTTCGTGGGTGCATTTGGCCACTCGGCTTTTGTGAAGGCACAACACCCTGATGCTGGCTCAAACTTCTTTGCGATTATTGTCGCGATGTTGCTTCTTGCATGGGTAGGTAAGAAACTCGGCTTTATCGGCAAAACTGCTTAAGCTGATTTAGAAATTAAAAAAACGAGCCAATGGGCTCGTTTTTTTGTATCTGCTGTTTGGCTTAGACCTGAAAGCGATACTTACGCTTTACGCTCTAGGAATACGCCAGCTTCCATGTGGTGCGTGTAAGGGAACTGGTCAAACAGAGCAAAACGAGTGATGTCGTGCGTTTCGCTTAGAATGTCTAGGTTCTCTTTCAATGTCTCAGGGTTACAAGAGATGTACATGATGCGCTCGTAGCCTTGCACCATCTTACAAGTATCAACGTCCATACCTGAACGCGGTGGATCAACAAAGATAGTGTTGCAGTTGTAGCTCTTTAGATCGATGTTTGCTTGCTGTAGGCGGCGGAATTCACGCTTACCTTCCATTGCTACGGTAAAATCTTCCGCAGACATACGAATGATCTGAACATTATCAATCTTGTTCGCCGCAATGTTGTATTGAGCAGATTCTACAGATGGCTTCGCTAGCTCTGTTGCAAGTACACGCTCAAAGTTTTGTGCCAGAGCTAATGAGAAGTTACCGTTACCACAGTAAAGCTCAAGCAAGTCACCTTTGCTGTCTTGAGTACAGTCGACAGCCCATTCCAACATTTTCTCTGCTACTTTGGCGTTTGGTTGAGTAAAGCTGTTCTCTACTTGCTGGTATATATAGCTATCACCATTCACATCTAGCTTTTCAATGACGTAGTCGCGATCCAGTACGATTTTCATCTTACGCGCACGGCCAATCAGGTTTAGGTTAAAGCCTTCATCATTTAATTGCTGCTTAAGCGCTTTAGCATCTTGAATCCACTGTTCACCTAATTGACGGTGGTAAAGCAGTGACACCAAAATCTCACCGCTTAACGTAGAAAGGAAGTCTACTTGGAATAGCTTGTGGCGTAGAGAGTGGTTGCTCTTCATTGCATCCGTTAATAGAGGCATTAGATCGTTGATAAGACGACTAGCCGCAGGAAACTGGTCTACGCGGTATTTTTCTTTGGTCTCTTGATTGAACATGACGTAATACATATCGTCACCTTCATGCCACACGCGGAATTCAGCACGCATGCGGTAGTGTTGTTCTGGAGATTCATACACTTCCAGCTCAGGCACATTGTATTGTGAGAACATTTCAGTAAGACGTTCAGTCTTTTCTGCGAGCTGTTCTTGGTAGCGTTGCGGGTTTACATCTAAATTCGCCATTGTTATGCCTTTTGCTGTCGTGCTTTTAAATCAAGAGCGCAGATTTTATTCAATCACAGGCGCTTGTCCAGTGTTGAGAGCTATTCAATGTAAATCGACCTTGAAAACTATAGCTTATAACTATCTTAGACTAGACAAATGATTCATAGGTTAATACTATCTCCGACAAGCTGGTGCCATTTGGATGTATAGATGGCTGAAGAGGGAATCTGGTGTGAATCCAGAACTGACGCGCAGCGGTAAAAGAGAACGAGTATTCATAAGACACTGCAAATAGCTTTTTGTGGGAAGTCGAATATTAGGTAACCATAAGGGTTGTGCTCTTGAGTCCGAATACCTGCCAGCGGCTAAGCCACACAATGTGGTTTGGTAGGACTTTACGCGATTTAGGATCACAACATGAACAAATCCCTTTTAGCGGTTGCTGTAGCATCGCTGCTTTCACCTATCTCCAATTTACACGCCCAACAAGCATCTGCCGACGAAACCATGGTGGTTACGGCTAACCGTTTTGAGCAGCCTTTAAGTGATGTTATTGCATCAACAACGGTTGTTTCTAAACAAGAAATCGAAGAAACCCAAGCTAAATCTCTAGTGGATGTATTGAAACGAGTACCTGGCGTTGAAGTTTCTCAAAGTGGCGGACGTGGACATAGCGCATCTGTTTTTATGCGCGGCTATAATAGTGATCAAGTATTGTTTCTAGTTGATGGTGTCCGTATTGACTCTGCTGCTGGCGGTATTAATTTTAATCATATCCCAGTAGGCATTATTGAGAGAGTTGAAGTGATTCGTGGTTCTGGCGGAGCTCTTTATGGTTCTGATGCTGTAGCGGGTGTAATTAATGTTATTACAGCCTCTGGTAGTTCAACTGAATCGACAATGATTTCCGTTGGAGCTGGTAGCGACGCTCAAAAGGAAGCTAATTTTTCAACGACCCGTAATTTGTCTAATGGTGGAACATTAAAGCTCGCTGGTGGTTTTGATGAGACTGAAGGTTACGATATCAAAGATCCTGCTACTGGACTTAATTATGGGTATGAAAGCCAAAATCTTTTTGCATCGTATTCTCAACCTATTAATGAGGCCTTTTCAGGTAGTGCTTCAGTTCGCTGGTTCGATAGTTTAACTGAGTACGATTCTGGTGGTAAGAACTATGGCTACTCTGAGAATCTGAGTGTTACAGCTGCTCTTGATTATAAAGGTGATAACTTAAGCTCGACTCTTAGGGCTAATCAACAAGCGATCGAGAACCTAGACTATTCTCAAGCTCAGGGTAAAGATAATGCTGGTACTAAAAAGAAAATAGACCTAACGAACTTACAGTTCTTAAATCAGTATTACATCAACGAGAACGTTTCTGTTGGTGCTGGCGCAGATTGGCGTAGAGAAAAGCTTGATGATGATGCTTTGTCATATGGATCTCCTGATGCTCTAGCTGGTGAGTCTCGCGATACGACGGGTGTTTACGCTTCTTCTGAACTTAGATTCGGTGATGTTCAAATCGTAGGTAGTGTGCGTAACGATAAACACGATACATACGATAATCATACGACTTGGTCTTTAGGGACTCGCTATTACCTAACGGAGAAACACTCGTTAAGAGCTGCCGCAGGTACATCATTTAAAGCTCCGAGCTATTCTGATCTAACAACAAACTCAGACCTAAAACCTGAAGAGGCCGAAAATCGCGAAATTGGATACACCGGTGAATTCGATTTATTCAAGCTGGATGTGACTGCATACGATAATGAAGTCGATAACTTAATTATTTGGTATGAAGGTAGCCCATTTTGGTATCCTCAAAACGTAGATGCAAAACTTAAAGGTTTAGAAATCACAGGTAATTTTGACACGTGGTTTATCCATCACACGGTTGTTGCTGAGTTTAAAGATCATAAAGACTCTGCGGGCAACAAATTAGCGAAGCGTGCTGATGAAAACTACAAGTGGTTGATGGATGCTTCATATGAAGATTTTGATGTGAACCTTACTTATACATACACGGGTGATAGAGCGGGTAATCCAAAAGAAACAACCGATCCAGATAATATTTTGCCATCAGTGAGCTTGTGGGATGTTTCTGTGGGGTATTGGATTTCCCCTGAGCTAGTTGTTCGTGGTCGAGTTGATAACTTAACTAACGAGAAATACCAAACAACGCTAGGATATAACGCTCCTGAACGCAGGTACTTTGCTAATCTAGCTTACCAATTCTAATTTACACCTAAACCGCCTTCGGGCGGTTTTTTCTTATTGGGTATATCAATGAAAAAGAAAGTCGTCATAAGTTGGTCGTCAGGCAAAGACTCTACATTAACCCTAGAACGTCTACTTGAAAGCACCGAGTATGAAGTTGTTGCTCTCTATACTACGTATGTTGGAGATGAGGTCCCTTTCCAAGTCACGCCAATCGAGGTTGTCGGAATGCAGGCTACATTGATCGGTTTGCCTCTAATAACGATTGAGCTGCCGGAGGTGTTCCCAAGTAACGAGATCTATCAAAGTACGATTGTTACGGCGCTTAAAGGATCGGGTTTATCTATTGATGCCGTGGCATTCGGCGATATGTTTTGCAATGGTATTGCTGATTACCGAAGAAGTTATATAGAACCTGCGGGCTGGGAGTGTGTATTTCCTCTACTAGGAGAGAGTAGCCAAACTCTGGCTCAAGAAATCATAAATAGAGGAATCGAAACCTTTCTCGTCACAGTTGATAGCGATGCATTAGACATGAGCTATTGCGGGAAAGAATACACGCCTGAACTAATAGACAGTTTGCCAAGTCACGTCGACCCATGTGGAGAAGATGGTGAGTTCCATACCTTAGTAACGTCAGCGCCATGCTTTAAAGGTAAGCTCAAGATAGAGCTAGAAAATGTAGAGCAGGGTGAGCGCTTTGGGCATCAACGCTACCGAGCTTGCATTATATAGAGTGATGATTGGCGAAAACTAAGTGAAGGGGTATCATTGCTGCGGAACTTCTTACAGGTAATGGTTGTGTCGAAAAGCATACAAAAAAACATATTGGTCTTTGATTCTGGAGTTGGCGGCCTCTCTGTATATAAAGAGATAAGCCAGTTACTACCAAATCACAACTATATCTATGTATTCGATAACGAGGCTTACCCATATGGTGAGCTCGATCAGCAAGTCCTCATTCAGCGAGTCCAAAGTATCGTCGCCAGTTTTGTTGCGAGTCACGCTATTGATATTGTGGTGATAGCTTGTAATACGGCCAGTACGATAGTCCTGCCTGCACTTCGCGCTAATAACCTTATCCCTATTGTCGGTGTTGTCCCGGCAATCAAACCTGCCTCGTTACTGGCTAATAAAGCGGTTGGACTTATTGCAACCCCTGCGACGATTACTCGTGAATACACACACGAGCTCATCAAAAACTTCTCGAGTAATAAAAGAGTCGAGCTTTTAGGTTCTACTCGGCTGGTGGATATGGCCGAAGATAAACTCAGAGGTGAGGCGATTGACCTTGAAGAGTTGCAGCAAATCCTTCAACCGATGATCAATACAATCGATGTGGCCGTTTTAGGATGCACACATTTCCCACTGATCAAATCAGAGATTCAACAAGTCTTAGGTAAGAGTGTTTTATTGGTTGATTCCGGTAAAGCGATTGCGAAGCGAGTTCAAGATTTATTGGATTTGGAAAGTGGTAATAAAGAAAGGGGAGTGCGCGAGGTTTTTTGTAGTGCACTTCCTAAGAAAGAAAGTGCACTAAATAGCATGTTAAAGCAGTTAGGATTTAGCTCAGTTCAGCTTCGTCCGTTTCTGGATGTTTAGGATCATTTGCAACTCGCACTTTTAAAGTTCGTTGCATGTAATCTTTATCGTTAAGTTCTGAAATAGCATGATTCACATCATTGCTAGCCATTACGACAAATCCAAAGCCTCTTCTTTTACCAGTACGTTTGTCTTTCATTAAGCGTACTGCAAATACTTCACCATACTCTGAGAATAATTCACGTACGTGTGATTCATTCGCTTTGTATGGAAGGTTACCTACATAAAGTGTTTTTGTTGATGCCTTAGGTTCTGAATCTGATTTTGAGTCGGTGCTTGAAAAGTTAACAACAAAAGCGGAAGCCAAGACACCAAGGATAAAGGTAATTGCAGGCGATATATCTACCTGAGAGAAAACAATGCCACCTAGAACAGCTAGTGCGACAATTAACAACATCGATTTTTTTGAGTTCATATCGGAATACTACATATTAATAAACGAAATAGACGCATCTACTCTTAACAAAATAGATACATGAATCTTACGTTCATGGTTTCCATTTTGCCAATGTATTGCTGTGATACGTCTCAAATGTTTAGTTTTTATTCGAAAAATGCGGATCTGGTGGCTTTTTAGGCGAACAAAACTTTTATTCAAAAAAGCCCTTGTGCTCTATGTCGATCTCTCTATAATGCCGCCTCACCGACACGGAGTGAGACGAAAGTCACACGGCGAAATCGGTAGAGAAAAAGGAGTTGAAAATAACCCTTGACTCTCTAAGTGGTGCAGGTATAGTACGCACCCCTAGCGACTGAGATGTGAATCACAAAACGCTAGCGCTCTTTAACAATTTAAACCTATCAATCTGTGTGGGCACTCGTTGATGAATATCAAAACGTTTTATCGTTAGATAAAACAGATTCTTCGGAATCAAAATTGATTTCAATGAACTGAG
>NZ_JBFRLG010000022.1:0-64352 GCF_041469785.1 Vibrio sp. 10N.286.48.F5
AGACCACAAAGGCACTTAGCCTCAGAGTTAGGTTTAAGAGTCAGGGTAATAAGTGATGCTGTCTGGTGAGACTTTACTATTTGAAAGCCTTCCCAGAATGAAGATAGGAAAGTATGATTCGGCATGAAAACGGTAGTTTGTGTATGATTTTTGTTTGGCGACTAAACCATGTCACTTACTACCGTTTTTGTTTTTAGTTCCCGCTAATGCGCGATGAACCTTATTTGTTTCGACCTAGTGAGTCAGAAACAGATAAACGGCTCTTTTATTGAGTGGGTGCTGGATTCGAAATCTAGCTCACGAAACCTTAGAGATTGAGTCTACTCAGTGATCTCTTGCAGCACTTCTCCGATTGACCCGCTTGGTTGGGTGATACCCAGTTTGTTCGAAAGCGTTGGCGCAATGTCATATGGCGTCACTGGTCGCGATACCTTCTTAGCTTCAACGTCGTAGCCTGCAAAGATCACAGGCACATGAGTGTCGTATTTCCACGGAGAACCATGTGTAGAGGCAATTTGGAGGCCTTCCATGTCGTTAATGTAGCTGCGCGGTGCAAATACTACGTACACGTCGCCAGAACGAGCAGGGTGGTAGTTGTTTTTAATTAGCTGCATCACATGCGTATCCGGTACTCGGTTAGCCGCAATGTCACTACTTGATACAGCAAACGCAACACCTTTCACTTTTGCAATTTCATCCGCAATAGCTTCTTGGACCTTAGCCAGATCAAGCTTCTTCTCAGCGATCAGATCATGATTCAGATAGATGTAAGGTTGTGCGTACAAGCGAATCGCGTCTTTGGTTAAACCAAATTCATCCTTCAATCGTTTCTCAACACCACTCGAGAGTAGTGTGTCTTTATTGAAGTATTGAGCTTGATTGAAACCAAGCGCATTTGCCGCAGGTGAAGATTCAGGTACACCGTGGTCGGCAGACAGCACAATCAATGTGTTTTCTAGCCCGACTTGGTTATCCACGGTTTTGAAAAGCTTAGCGAGAGTCTTATCAAGTCGGATAAGGTTGTCTTCTGTTTCTAGGCTTTCAGGGCCGTAAAGGTGCACCACGTAGTCATTTGATGAGAAACTCACTGACAGATAATCGGTCACGTCGCCTTGGCCAAGCTTCTCTTGCATCAACAAGGTGCTAGCGAAGTTTTCCGTGATTTCGTCACCAGCAGGGCTGACGGTTAGCGTTGTGCTGTAGTACTTGTAACTTGCCGGGCCATAAGGATGAGGGAAGGTGCGTTGGAAGTCACCGAGTTTCACTTTGTGTTCGGTATCGTGTTCTTGCAACGTGTATTTATCACGCGGTAATGAGAGCTCCCATTTCTGTTTGGAATACTGAGCAGCAATCGCTTTCTCGTTCCAGCGTGATACCCAATCTGGATACTCGTCATAGTAATAGTTACTGGTGACAAACTCCGATTGTGCTTTGGAGAACCAGAAGGCTTTACCACTGTGTCCTGCCAATGAGATTGCGCCGCGGTCTTTCACTGATACACCGAATACTTTTGATTTGCCACTATTGGAAATCGTCAGTTCGTCACCAAACGTGGTGGAGAGTATTGGCTCTGGAGAGCGGCCATCGCCTTGTGCTGTCTTCTGCGTTGGGTCGATCTCTGTTGCTTTATCGACACCTGCACCAGAGGTCAGCATTTGGTAGTTACCGTCTTCTACGTTATACACCAAACGTTCTTCGCTACGGTCATACCAAACGTTACCTACCATGCCGTGTACGCTCGGTGGAGCACCTGTTGCAAGCGACACATGGCCCACGATCGTTTCCGTGTTGCCATGTTGGTAGTTTGCGTTGGTGTAGTAGGTACCATCATCCATTAAGTACCGGAAACCGCCTTCACCGAAGTTGTGCTTATATCGTTCGATTAGATCTGCGCGCAGGCCATCTACCGTGATTTGAAGGACTAGATTTGGCTTTTCCTCAGCTGAAGCTGGGAGAGCGCAGAGTAACGCGAGGGTTAGTCCTGAAAGCTTGGTGTATTGCATAGAGTTTCCTTATTCACTGTTGCCGCTGAGTTCTAATGTTTGGTCAGGTTTCCAACGTTTGGTCAGGTTTCCAACGTTTGGCCAGATTTGTAACGTGTGTGCAGTGCGAATCGTATTTTTAGTATTGTTGGTGACGATTAGTGAACCATAACCTTCGGCATCTTTAGTTAGTTCGCTTCGTTAGCTAGTTCACATCCTTAACTAAACGCAGCCCCATATCTGACATAGTGATCGATTGGCTTGCGAAGTCACGACGGTAACTTTCAGATTCATTTTCGTCATAAGCAAAGCTGCCACCGCGAACCGATTTGTGTGATAAACCGACGTCGCTGTGTTTTGCGTTGTTAGGGTTGTCTGTTGGACCGAATCGGTAGAAGGTGTCATCGAAGGCATCGATAACAAACTCGCCCACGTTTCCTGTCATGTCATATAAGCCTAGTTCATTTGGTTTCTTTAGCCCGACTGGATGTGCGCTATTTTTAGAATTTGCTGAGTACCACGCAACATCATCTAAGTTATTGGAACCACTGTAAGTATAGCCTTTACTTTTATTGCCACCTTTGGCTGCAAATTCCCATTCAGCTTCAGTAGGCAGACGGTATTCTTCACCCGTTAATTCATTCAACTGCTCAACAAAATAGTTTGCTTGCTGCCAACTAAGGTTATTGACCGGAACTTGTGGGTTTTGGAAATAACTGAGAGATGAACCCATCACCGATTCGAACAATTCTTGAGTCACCTCGAACTTCGCAATATAGAAACTATCTACAGTTACATTACGTGCAGGACGCTCTGCTTTGGTCGCTTCTGGACCGTTCGACCCCATGGTGAATGTGCCGCCTTCAACCAACACCATCTCTTGGTCAATTTGTTGGGCGATGGGGTGTGTAGGCACGCTTGCACAGCCACTCAGAAGGATAGTCATGGTGACGCTGCTAATTGTTGCTAACTGTTTGTAATTAAGAAATTTCATCACGTGCCTCAGATGTTCGAAATAGGGTCTAATTCTAACGTTTAAGGTCATTCCTATTGGTTATAAAGGGTATAACATGTCACCTGTTCGAATAGGAATTATGATGGGTCCAGAATACTAAAATAGGTAGGTAAATCATGCATATTACTCAAGGTCCACAATATAACGGTAAAGCGTCTAAGCGCTTGCATGTCATGGCTAAGCCGATTGGCGCAGCATGCAACATTGACTGTAAATATTGTTACTACCTAAGTAAGCAAGATTTGTTGGAGTACAAGAAAGGCAGTTCTCCAAGAATGGATGATGAGACGTTAGAAACCTACATCCGACAATACATCGAAGGTCAAAACACGCCAGAAATTATCTTCTCATGGCAGGGCGGTGAACCGACAATGCTAGGTTTGGCGTATTTTGAACGCGTGGTTGAGCTACAGAAAAAGTACCAACCTGAAGGTGTATTGATTTCAAACGATTTACAAACCAATGGTACCTTGCTGAATGATGATTGGGCGGAGTTTCTTGTGAAGAACAACTTCCTGATCGGTTTGAGTATTGATGGTCCCGAAATGCTGCACAATGCCTATCGTGTTAACAGAGCTGGCCGTGGCACATTCAAACAAGTGATGGCGGCTGTGGAGCTGCTGCACAAACACCAAGTGAAGTTCGCAACGCTTACCTGTGTGAATAACCTCACCAGTCAAAATGCACTTGAGGTCTATCGCTTCCTACGTGATGTTGTGAAGTCACCGCAAATGCAGTTTATTCCTATCGTTGAACAGAAAACGTTCCGAACGGTTGCACCCCAAACATCCCAAGTGAGCGAACAGCTCAAACAAGGCGACAAACGCCTGATCCCCGGCCATAAAGATTCGATCATGGAATCGTGGTGTGTGTCGGATTTGGCTTGGGGTAATTTCCTTATTTCTGTATTTGATGAGTGGGCTAAGAACGACATCGGTAAGGTGTTTGTTCAGTATTTTGAAGCGAGCGTAGAAACATGGATTGGGCGTCCGAACCCACTGTGTACCTTGAACGAGATATGCGGAAAGGGCTTAGCAATGGAGTCAAATGGCGATGTTTTCTCATGCGACCATTATGTTTACCCTGAATACAAGATTGGTAATATTCATCACGAGAAACTTGATGATTTGGCGTACAGCGCACCACAGCAAAAGTTTGGTTTTGCTAAATCCCGCACACTGACCAGTCAATGTCAGCAGTGTGATTACAAGTTCGCTTGTCATGGTGAGTGCCCTAAGAACCGCTTTATCAAAACTCGTGCAGGCGAACCGGGCTTGAACTACTTATGTGCAGGTTGGCATAAGTTCTTTTCTCATGTCGATAAGTCGATGGCGTACATCGCTCGTGCAATGGGGCACCCAGTGGCTCATGGTAAATTCAGCGACTCAGTATTGATGGCGCACCGAGCAAAACAGGCGCAACAAGCCACGTTCGAGACCAAGTTTTAACTCGTTCTTTGGATCAACAGGTCCAAGAAAAATTTAATCAGATACGAGTCTAAGGACAGGCTAAGTTCTCCAGTTTAAGGTAATACTATGATGAAGAAGAGTTTAGCGACGGCTGTTGCTTTATTGATTTCAACGTCCGCATTAATTTCAACGTCTGCGATGGCTGCGAATAGCGTACAACAAACGGTTGACGCGCCAGCACAAAATATCAATCAAGTGCTTGAAATGACGGACACTCAAACCCGCATTCAACAGTTGTCTTACATGGCACAAGATCAGAATCAATCTGTTGAAAATCGTACTGGTGCACTGCAAGAGCTTGCTTCATATCCAAGCCAAAATGCGCTGGTGGCGGTGGTAAGAGGCTTAAAAGATCAAAACCCTGAAGTTCGTGAAGCGGCGGTTATCGGTTCTGAACCTTACCAACTTGAACATCGCTGGGCGTTAGTTTCACCCTTGCTAAAAGACAGCGATACCATGGTTCGCCATACGGCAACGTCAAACCTAGTCCGTGACTTCAATGCATTGGATGACGAGCAGAAAGCACAAATTGAACCACCAGTCACAGAGCTTATTAGCTTCTTGGAAACGCAAGAATCTGAAAAGTACCAATTACTGTTTGCTGATGTGCTTCGTTGGCACAATGACTGGGATAAGGCGGAAACGGTTTATCTAGAGCTGATCAATACGCATCCAAAAGAAGCGCAAGTTTGGTTGAGCTACGCAGATAATTTTCGAGCTCAGAACAAAGATAAGCAAGCAGTCGAAGTATTAGATCGTGGTTTGGAGAGCGTGCCAAACAACGCCGCTCTGCATTATTCGAAATCGTTGACTCTGGTTCGCCTTGAAGACAAAACTGCGGCAGCCAAAGAGATTGAAGTGGCTGCGAAGCTAGCGAAAGATAACAGCTACTACTGGTACCTAAATGGGGTATTACAAGAAGAGTTGGATATCGACAAGTCGACTAAATCGTTCGAGAAAGCATATTTGATCTCTGGTTCTCCAGAGCAGCTATACGCGGTATGCGATATCTATGTGCGCTACGGAAATGAAAAGACCGATGATTGCTTAGGTGAGCTAGGTAAAGTAGCTCCTGACTATGTTATTGATCAGTTGAAAGATAAACGAGTAGCGCCAAGCTCATAATATCCTAATGAGTAATTAGCGAAGCCTATAATGAAAAGCCAGTCGACACGTTCGACTGGCTTTTTCGCATCCATGAACTGCTTAGACGAGGTTCAAGTAACTAAAGACAAAATAAGGGCAAGCCTGTTACTTGCCCATTTCGTTTTATTATTCACCCATAGAGCTTGATGCACGGCGTCTGTCGGTCGCGCCATAGATCTTGCCATCTTTGACTTCAATGGCATTCAAGCCACTGACGACTGGAATGACATGCACCGGATAACCGAGCTGCATGAACTCTGGTACTAACATTTCGGCGTAGGTTTTCTTTTCGACGAGCAAACCCGTTGGGTCATAAGGTTTGGTGCGATCAATCTTGGTCTTTGTCTTTTTGGTAAAACAGCGCAAAAGTACCGCCGCCAATCCCAGTCATATCCGGTTCAACCACCGACATTGTCATCTGCATCGCCACCATTGCATCGACTGCATTACCTCCTTGCTTGAGTACCGAATACCCAGTGCTGCTTACATATGGATTCGTTGCACTTACCATAAACTCTTCGCCAGTTTCGTCTGGCGTAATTGGAAAAGGATTTGGGTTAGAAGACGAAACTCAACATGATCGTATAAAGGACGGCATCTTTGTCATCAAAACCAGTAAGTGCATTGAAATTCTCAACAAAGGCACCGTTTGCTTTACGAGCCTCAAAATATTGCACTTCGCCATTGATGGAGACGTTAGGTAACACATCGTAATCCACACCAATTAGGTAGCTGTTTCCTGTTAGGTGTTCGTGAGAATCAAACTCTGCTCCGTAAACGACGTATGGAGTGAATAAATCTAGTCTGTAGCCCAAACTAGCGTACATCGAGGACGAGATGTCACTGATCTGTCCTTCACTTGTCAAAACAAATTGACCCAGTTCGTATTCTGCTCCTAATGACCAAAGTTGTATATGCTGGTTATCTTGCTCAGTTCTGAATGGGGTCGGTACTCCGGGAATTGTTGTGATAACAATCTGATCGAAATTTGAATCTAGGAAAGATAAATTCCAACGGTAGCTATCACCGCTTAGCTGCAGATTTGCGCCGAGCATGCGATTGGTTTCAAATTCCAGTTTTGTAGTCGAGTTGAAATCTACGTCATTTTTATCTTTTATGCCGATAAACGGAGTAAGTAAAAGAGTAGCTTCGTCACTGACATCGTGAGTCCAGCTCACTTTTATGCCATTGAAAGCTGTGATTCCGAGAACGCTGTTATACACCTCTGTAGGTGGCCTCGCGGTCATATAGGCTTGGCCTACATAGTAGTACTCAGAGGCAAGGAACAGTGGCAGTCGTAATCGACCAATGCTGACATCAAAGTCATTAAATTCATAACCTAAGTAAGCCCACTCTAGCTGCGGCTCACTCCAATCATATTGGGGTGGCTTGACAACTTGCACGGAAGCTTTGAATGAGTTGTAGAAGTAATCGAGTTGAACACCAAATGTGGTATCACAGTCGTAACAGCTCTCATCAGTAAAACCGCGGTTGATGATTAATGGATTATCGTTATCCGATGTTGCCCAAGACGTTGAGCCAAAGCCACTCAAGGATAAATTATCGGTAAGTTCGATATTCGCAAAAGCCGGAGAGGCCATTGAGGCACATAACACTGACGTAATTATTCTTTTCATATTATTTCTCCGAACTTATAACGTAGAGAACGTTGGCATTTTGAGGAACCGAAGAGAGTGGGGAGTAACCAATACGGTTTGGTTTGTCATCAAGCCAGTCGACTAAGCTGTCGGTTGACGCCGTTTTGATTTCTCTTGGATAACGCGCTTTTCCTGAAAAAGATAAACCAGCCCAGTGTGCATTCATTTGAGCGGCATTTTTTCCAAGCAAAAGCTGATAAAAGTCCTCTCTTTCGGCACTGTTCTCAGGCCAATCAGACAGTTCAACACGTTTGCCATTGAGGTGCTTAGTTTTCCCTCTATAGAGCTTTCGCGCTTTGTTTATTGATATCTCTTCAAATCCGGAGTCTAAAGAAAATATGGCATAATCTTCAGCGGCGTGAGCAGGGCTTAGAAAAAGCAAGCTTCCTAATAGCCCTACCGCGACTGGCAACATGACTCTGCGGGGAAGTGTTTTTATTGTTCTAATCCAATCCATGAGGTATCTCCTAACAAGTCGCACTTTCTATTTGATGGAATAGCTTTTCTTTTCTTACGGGCTTCGCTACGTATCCATCCATTCCGGAATCAAAGCACTTTTGAATATCATCATCGATAACACTAGCGGTTAACGCGATAATAGGAGTTTTGCTTAAGCCTTGGTTTTTCTCGTGTTCTCGAATCTCCTTAGTTGCCGTGAAACCGTCCATAACAGGCATCATGCAATCCATCAAAATAATGTCGAAGCTACTGTCGTTCTGGTACATATCAACGGCAATTTGTCCGTTGTCTGCAATTTCAAAGGCATATCCGGCCTTCTTCAGCATGATAGAAGCTACTTTTTGATTGACGCGGTTGTCTTCGACTAGCAATATTCTCTCTGATTTGCTCGGAATTGCGTTTTGTTCCGCTTCTTCAGGCAAAGTACGTTTGGTCGCAGCCCCGTTGATAATTGGAGTGACAGTTGCAGGTTGTTTCTTAGGTTGAGCTTTATAGGAAGCTGGTAGTGGCATAGCTTCTACCGCGGTGAGTACTTTCTCTTTAAGCATTTCGAACTTGAATGGTTTTGGTGCATAGTCATCCATACCAACGTCGAAACACCTCTGAATATCGTCATCGATGACACTGGCGGTCAATGCAATGATAGGGATGCGTCGCGTCGCTTCTGTTTCTTTTTCAATTCTTCGGATGTTGCTTGTTGCATCAAAGCCATCCATAACCGGCATCATGCAGTCCATGAGTATCACCGCGTAATGAGGATTAGCGGTGAACATGTCCACAGCTTCTTGACCATTATTAGCGAACTCGAATTCAAAACCACTTTTACCGACATGAAGACCAGCAATTTTTTGGTTGATCTTGTTGTCTTCAACGATGAGGATTTTGTGTTGGATCTCGACTGATGTCTGGCTTGCTTCTGATAGTTCCGCCAAACCTCGAGTATCACAAAGCTCAATAGCTTTAATTAAACGCAAGCCGAGTAGGGGCTGTGCGACTTGTGCAGTAACGCTGTCACCAAGATCCGCTGGCTCACTTAAGAAGGAACGTATCAAACAGATAGTGATGCCGTTTTGGTGCAGCTTTTCTAAGTTATCTGCGTGGGTATTAGCTAGGAATGCGTCATCTTCGGCGAAAACAACAGTAATAGGTTTAGTGTGTTTTTGAGTGGAGAGCTGCTCTGTAATTGCCGTTATATCATTCGTTTTATCGGTAACCTTCAAACCATAAAGGTTAAGGTCGGACTCTATTCGCTCGGAGAGCATGTTTTCGTTACCCAGCACATAAATATCAGCCGTTGCTGTACTTGGTTTTGGCAGTATCAAGTCAACAGGCAATACCAAGTCGAAGTAGAAACAGCTTCCTTCACCTTTGACGGAGTCGAGTTGAATTTGACCACCCATCAGCTCTACCAACTGTGTACTGATGGCTAGACCAAGACCAGTACCACCAAATTGACGTGTGGTTGAATCGTCTTCTTGAGCGAACGGTTCAAATATCTGTTTTTGTTGCAGTGAATCGATACCAATACCCGTATCTCGTACAGCAAATCGAATGGTGGCATTGTTATCTGCTTTGTTGAGCGTTTGAATTGATAATGTGACGCCACCTTCAGCCGTAAACTTCACCGCATTCGACATAAAGTTCATCAAGATCTGTCTTAAACGGTGATCGTCTATCATCACGCGTGCTGGTGTATCTGGGCTGATATCAACGTTAATCGATATTCTTTGTTCTTTCGCTTTTGGTGCCACAATAGAGGCGATGTCGTATATCGACTCTCTAATCGATGCAGAATGCGGGCTGATTAATAGCATGCCAGACTCAATTTTAGAGAAGTCTAAGATATCGTTGATTAAGCTAAGGAGCAGTTGGGATGAAGTTTCGATCGTATCAACATAGTCACGTTGTGTCGGTGTAAGCGGCGTATCTGCGAGGATTTCCGAAATACCAATAACACCATTGAGCGGGGTGCGAATTTCATGAGACATGTTGGCCAAGAAGCTACTTTTTGCTTTGCTGGCTTGTATTGCGTGGTCTTTCGCGTGTTCGGCATCCTCTTTGGCTCTCTCTGCGTCTTCTTTTGCTACCGTCAATCTCTCTTTCGCGAGCTCTCGTTCGATGGTCAATCGTTCAACTTGCTGAGCAAACAGACTGAGTTCATCTTTACCTTGGATTAATTTATCTAAAGAAGGGCGCGTGTCATCATTTTCGCTTTTTAAGAAAGCTAACACCAAATTAAGGTTGTTAGTGACTTGTCTCGCCAAGCTAAGAGTTAAACCCATAACAATCGCTGCCAGCAAAGCGACGATTGAAATAAACAGGGTTCGTTGTATTTGCGCGTCATAGATGGCTTGCTCAACTTCTTGTTGAAACTCTTGCTTGATTACGCCGCCAAGGCTTTGTAATAAGTTGAGCCGTGCGCTCATCGCTTCTAAGCCGACAGACACTTCTTGTGGCGTCAGTTGGCTGATTGTATTTAGGTCGAGTAGCGCGCTTCTTATCTCTTGGCTTTGAGCAAACACATCATTTCGAAACACTTCAACCATCAAAGAAACTTGATGTTCGTTGGCGTTCAATGAAACAAAGCGCTCTAAGAACAATTGCTGTCTTTCACTCAAGGTTTTGATCTGTTCGGCGAGTTCTGGGTCGTACTCTTGGCTGATTTGGAAGATCTCAATCAGTGAACTACCAAGCTTGAACTCTTCGTTCGACCAAAACATCAACCACTCAAGTTGTTGAAGGGCAGTGAGGTGCTGTTGAATTTCACGTTTAGTGTTTTCAAAAGGGACTTTCTCTACTTCAAGTAACAGTTGCTTGTATAAATCGCTCTGCCATTCGAGGGCATCCAATTTATCGTAAGTGTCAGTCACTTGCATCGTCGATAAGGTCGCTTCGCTGAAATCGGCAACAAGTTGATTCATTTCATCAGATGCGTCTAAAAAAATGATGGGAGACAGGTTTTTAAGTTCTGCCTTTACTTGGTTGCTTTGAGTAGCAAACTCTTCAGGGCTAGAGGTTAAGGTACTTCTATACAAAATAGAAATATCTTGAAGATAGACAGATAAGTGATTGGTTCGTTCAAAATCGGTTAACTGAGTCGTTAATATATAAGCCTGTCTACCTGCTAGGAAGAGTAATAATGAAATGGGAAGTAGAACTAAGCCAAAGAGTTTATGTTTGACTGAAAGGTTATTCCAAACCGTAATCGCCATATAAGGATCCATCCAACTGTCGTTATATAAAAACAGTAGAATAAAAATGCCGATATGGAAACTTTGAAACGGTAAATTTTACGTAAGTGTGGGAGAGGTATAAGTTCTTGTGATTCCAGAGCTTATTTTGAAATGCGTTCTTTTATTAGTAATTTATAGCGTTTGGCAGTTTGTTTAATTTTATGCTTATTGATGAATCACTTAAAAAGCTTACTAATGAGGACGATTGTTATCGAGGCTTAATTCGAAAAGAAGTTGCTCTAATACGGTTTTTGCAGAGGGTTCTAATGTCCAAATACCGAGCATTCTGTTAAGTGCGGCGCGATACACTCTGTTTTTTAGTAGGAAGGCGAGTGTGCTCGTATCATTGCTGAATACGTGCATTTGTACGATGGTGAGCTCTGCTTTGTTCTCAATGTCTATTTTCTGAAGATTGAAAGCGGGTAGGAAGGCAGACTCATACCAAACCTCAACGATCTCTCGAAGCTCCATCTCTTCTTCAGGTACATCGCACTCCTGAAGTTGGTGGTTTTCAGGAATTGCGGATAAGTAAGCTACATCAAGCTTGTCTGCAACGAATGTGTACATATTCTTCCTTGTTACCTGTGGTATTGGGGCGAATCATCCCTCTCGCTTATGAATTTGTCAATTATATCCATTTCCCTAAATAGCGAATTGTGATTAAGCGTTGAGGTTTTAGCTTAAGCTGTTTAAGTATTTGTCTGTTAAGCCAAAATATTTCAAATTTCCATCCGGCTCTAACACTAAACTCATGTTTGATGTTGCGATCAAACCTGGGTCGTTAGTAGAAAAAATCACGGTCTTATTCAACAATTTATCGGAGAACAGGCGATTAAAGTATTGAGCGTTTTCTTGCTCTGCACCGTTGAACGGTTCATCAATGATAATCAGAGATTGCTCACAGTTACCTAGGCCAAGTGCCAGACGCAGTTTTTGTTGAATTCCATTCGGAAGACTTTTGCATTTATCCACGCTTAACTGAGTAGCCAAGCCTTCCGGAAGCCATTCATCTAATTCGAAGAAGCTGATCATCTCTTGCATCTTGTCTGTTGGAATCAGTCCGTTGTGTAAAATGAAGTTGGTCTCAAGTGAGCCTTCAAAAATATGCAAATTGAAAGGGATGTAGTTAATCGACGTGCGATAACGGTAGCTATTGAACTGTTTAATGTTGTAACCATCGACAGATACAGCGCCTTGATAGCGGTCTTCTAACCCAGCAATGATTGAAATTAAGGTGGTTTTACCGCAGCCCGTAGGGCCACAAATGACCACTTTGGCACTGGGTGGGATTTTGAACCCCAAGTTAGTTAAACCCGTTGCGGCTCCTGCATATCGGTGACTGACTCCGCTGCCCACAATGCTTCCTTGGAACAGGCGAATAGGTGGGCTTTTTTCTAAGGTCAATTTGTCGTCATTCATCGACATCAGGTTGTTTATCTGTGCTGATGAAGCCTTGATCGATTGGAACTTGGAAATTGAGTTATAGATACCCATGATTGGGCCTAACGCTTTCCAAACCAAAATAACGGTTGCGAGCATGGCACCCGCATCAGAAGTACCTTCCATCACGCCGATTACCGCGGTCACGATACTTGCTGTGCCAATCACTTGGATCAAACTACCGCCAGCGGCCTGAATCTTACTGTTAGTCACGGCAACGTTCTCTGCATCGCTGGTGCTTTGCATATGCGATGCACTGAATCGAGATTGAACGACACGAAGTAAAGGCAGGCCTTGGATTGTTTTGATACCACGAAGGATTTCGTTCCATTGATACGAGACCATCGCATTGGCGCGCGAACTTTTGGATGTGGCTTGCGAGTAGATATAGCGAGAGTAAATACAGAACACTAACATCAGGATTAAACCACCCATCACCACTAATGCCGCTGTACCAGACATCAGAGCAATGGCGATGATAAATACGATCACAAACGGCATATCAAAATAGCTGAGCGTCGATTCGGCAGTCACCAAGCGTCGGAAGGTATCGATATCTTTCAAACGTGCTAGCTGAGAAGAGACCCCAGCAGTAGATGTCATCGCATAGGGTAGCCAAAGCAACTTAGATATAACGGCTTGCGAGATGTGCACGGCGAGGTCTTTACCGGAAGTGGCAATGATGTTGACCCGCATTTTCTTAAAGAAGTATTCAGAGAAGCCGACAATAATGGCGAATAAGGTTAGCCAATAGAGTGTGGCTTCGGAGCTCGAAGTCAGTGCGAAGTTATATACACTCATAATAAAGAATGGCTGCAATGCACCGAGAATACTGATGACGAAGCTGAGAATGATCAGGCTTTTAAGTTCATTGTTATAACGATAGAAAGCGTATTTAATCCAATTGCTTCTGTCTTGCGATTCTGGAGGTGGCTCGCGGAACAGACGAGAATATTCGCTAATCGCAATCAGCAAACAGGGCTTTTTGCACATTGGGTATTCAATGGTGTTGTTGTTCGTGTAATCAAACAGCAGCAACTTTCCATCTTTGGTGCCTAAGAAAATCGCACTTAGATTCTCTATTTCAATAAAGCATGGCTGAGGGTGTTTATCTATATTCTCGAGTGTCTTTAATTTGGTCACATCACAGCGATACCCAAGACGCTCTATGGTTGCTGTAAAGCTGTCGCTGTCTTTGTGTTTCGGAATAAAAGCATCGCTGAGTATCGCGGGTGTGCCTTCCCATTCGAGTGCTATCAAGGTGTAGGCCAAACCGCGGATAAGTGGCGATTGACTGTAACGTTCGTCGTATCCGCTGGATTCAAAATCCAAGACACGTTGCGGTACATTATTGAAGTCGACTAAGATACTCATTGGTCACCTCCGGTAAGTTTTACGCGTTTGAGGCGATGGTTAAGCTTGTCCATTTTATTACTGGCGATGATCAAGATTTTGTCGTTGGCTCGATAAGCCGTACTGGTGAGAACCATTCGTGCAAATTCCTCATCAAACACACAGTCGATGTCATCAAATATCAATACGCGCTTACTGGCGAGCAGGGCGCGAACTAATAATAGGGCGTAGCCAACTTGGCGTGAGAATGGGTTACGCATATGGCCTTTGAGTTCTGTATAAAAACCGGCAGGAAGCCCATCAATTTGGGCTTTGATGTTCATGGTTTCACACAGTGCAAACGCCGTGTTATTCAAGCTTGGGCGGAAACAGGTGAGGTTATCGATAATCGTCCCTTCTACGAACGAACTGGTCTTATCAACCATCAGAACACTGTTACGCCAAACGTTGTAATTGACGTCATCCAAAGGCGTGTCGTTAATCATGATATCTAGTTTGCTATCACTGTTCTGACGCGTAATACAGTTAGCGAGGTGGGTCTTACCTGAACCACTTTTCCCTGTCAGCAAATAGGCTTGTCCGAGTTCGAACTCGATACGCTGCTTTTCAGAATACTTAACCGAGATACGTTCTACTTCTGTTGTTTCATGTTGGTGTTTAACAGAGGCGGCCAATTCAAGGAGGTCAACGATACGCTGAATATGGAGTTTGTTTAACTCCCAACGGCTCGCGGTGCGCATCACTTGTTGGTAAGGCGCAAAATAACGGTTGGTTAGCATGATGATCGCGGCCATGATGCCTTGGCTAGATTCCATATTGATAACGGCCGTTGCCAGTACCACAACAACGCAAGCAATGGATAGCTGTTGGATGAGCGCCAAAATCAAGCCAAAGTTCGACTCGATTTGCTCATATTTGATGTTCTCAACTTCGCGCTCTTCGACCATTTGTGTCATCAGGCTTTCAACGCGGTATTCCATATTTCGAGCTTTGATATCAAGCGGGCTAGAGATGATCTCAATGATTTTGGAGGTAGTTAACCCTTCGATGTCTGACTTATTCTGCAAACTACCAATCTTTTGTTTGGAAAGGCTCCACGCAAAAATAGCCAAGATGACAGAGGCAATCAGAAGGATAATGCCAGCCCATATGTTGATGAGTCCTATGATGAGGATAGTGATCACGCTGACGGCAAGGTTGATAAGCGCTCGAACCGATTCGCCACCAAAGAAGGTTTTCAATTCAGGAATGGTTGAGATTCGTTCTAGGTATTCGCCTGGCTCCAAACGTCGGAACTTAGAGATTTCCGCCAAACAGATGGATTGAAATACCTTATTGGTTAAGTTGGTCTCAAACTGCCTCATGATGACAGAGGAAATCTTCTCTTCCTGATTTTTTAAGTGATAGTCGAGGAAGATAGAAATCAAGATAATCGCGAACAATAAGAACAGAGTATCTTGTGCTTGGTTGGGTAACACTCGGTCAAAAATGATCAGAATGGAGAAGGGCAGTACCAAACCAAACAGGGTCGATATTATCGTTGAGAAAGTCAGATAACACTTATCTGCCATGTTGATCTTTTGCGAAAACTGCTCAGTTTGCATTGCGACCTCCTTTCCTCAACGACTCCGTTGAGAGAAGATGTTTAGGCACCAAATCTTGATTGTCTCGTCCCTCAATATCGCTCATTAATTGCATCACGCTTTCGATAGATTGAATTGAGAGTATTCCCTTAATTTGCTCAAGCTTGATGGTCTCGATGATGTAGTCGTATCGTGCGCTTTCGTAGTCTCTTAAGGCGCTGAATAGTTTACTTTCCGCCGCCAGCAAGTCGGTGATAGTACGCGTGCCCAATTGGTAGGCTCTTTGGATCCCTTTATAAGACGCGTAGTTGGCGCGAATGATGTTTTCGTAACTGCTTATAGACTGCGAGAAATCGTTAATGTTGAGCACGGAGGTATTCACACTGTTACGTGTGGTGTAAAGCGAATCTTGGTAAAGCAGCTCAGTACGTTCGATGGCCGTCGATGATTTTTGATAGCCGTAGTAATCAGAGCCACCAGACAAGATAGGAACTGCTAGGTTTAACCCAACACTGGTTGAGTTACTTTCGCCTGTCGCTGTAATGTCGGTTTTGTCGAAGTTATTGGCGTCATCGTGTCGATAGCTGGCTGAAAGCGATACGGTCGGTAAGAAGTTCGAACCGCTCTCTTTTAAGCTTCTGCGGCTTCTCTCGACGTTTTTCTTAGCCACTAACAAGTCGTTGTTGAGCTTTAACGCTTGATCCATGATTGATCGTTGTTCGGTTTCGTTTATCTCTTTTAAAGG
Organism: Vibrio sp. 10N.286.48.F5; assembly: GCF_041469785.1. Taxonomy (NCBI): domain Bacteria; kingdom Pseudomonadati; phylum Pseudomonadota; class Gammaproteobacteria; order Vibrionales; family Vibrionaceae; genus Vibrio; species Vibrio sp. 10N.286.48.F5. The sequence continues at coordinate 16,084 of NZ_JBFRLG010000022.1, forward strand.
CACACTTTCGTAGATATCTTGAGACGGAGTGATAGGGTATTGAATCTGAATCGATAGCCCGTTGAGAATGACGCGACGGTCTTTCTGCAAGGTTCTCAATCGATTCGACACACCTTCTTTCTGAGCAATCACTTCGTAAAGCTCACTGGCGGCTGTATTGCCGAGTTCCACATTGCGTCGCATTTGATGTTCACGCGTCTCAGACGACTTAAGCTCTACCTTGGTCGCTTTAATTTGTGCGTTGTTTTTCAAATACTCAAAGTATTGAGAGCCGATTTCTGAAATAGTGCTTTGGATTTTGTTCTCGTGTTTAATCTCTTCAATGTTGAAGTCGAGCTTTGCCGTCCCATATTTGAAAATATCGCCCAGATTGAAGATCGATTGAGAAAGGGAAAGGCTGTAGCTGTTCGAGTTATAGCTTGAAGTTTCATCAGGCACACTTGATAGCAAGGTTTCATTTTCATTCCATGTGGTATCGGCAGCACCATTGAGGGAAGGAAGAAATTTTGAGCGGCTGATACCAATGTTGTACTCGTTCTCTTCGACCCCTTTATCACTCGCCCGAAGAGAAAGGCTGTTCTGCAGACCGAGTTCTACCGCCTCAAGCAGGGTAGTCGCCGATGCTGAAGGTGTCGTGCTTAATGTAAGCGCAGCTATGATGCTGCTAGTTAAGTTTTTGTACCGCCACATACTTGTTGATCACCTTGATGATTTGGTCGCTTTTATAAGGTTTGCTGATTACGTAATCCATTCCGGCCTCAATACAAGCCTGGTGTTCGTTACTGCTGGTCAATGCGGTTGCACCTATGATGGTACAAGGGTTTTTCTCGTTTTCTTGTTCGAATTGGCGAATGCGTTTTGTGGCTTCGATGCCACCCATACCCGGCATGATGCAATCCATGAAGATGATGTCAGAACGCTTGTTCATAAAGTGCTTCACGGCATCGGCGCCATCGCCAACCATGTCTGGTTCATATTCTTGTTTGGTCAAGATTCGTTTCAGTAAAATTTGTTGAACTCGGTCATCCTCTACGATAAGGAATGAGCTGTTTTCCATCTGTTCTTCCGATGCTTCCGCTTCCATAATGGTGAGTAGGTTTGGAATGAACTCGTAAGGGATAGCAGGAGCGTTGATGATTTTGTCGACGAAGCTATGACACTCTTGTGCTTGCTGAGTGTTGGTCACTGACAACAGTAACTTGGTATTTGGGTGGTTCTTAAGCTGAGATTTCACCGTCTTGCTCAACGACGGCAGCTTGTTGGGTTCAAAGGTATCGGTGAGCATAATCGCATCGTAATCACCGAACGTTTTCGCCGCTGAGAAAAGCTCATTTGCAGTGCGAATCTCGGTGATATCAAGCCCCAAGTTACTGAGCATTTTCTTCATCACATCGATGCGAACTTGAGTATTAGCACACAAGAGTAAACGCTTGCCATCAAAGCGAGTTTTCTCTGTGTGGAAGTTCTTAGCCTTAAGATCAAGCTCGATCTGAAAACGTTCCTGAGCCCCTGACTGGAACCAGTGGCTCTCGTAATATCCGTAATCCTTCAGAACGCTTTTCGCTAAGTCATCTGTGCTGGCTGTATGGTCTTTGTGTGCGCTCCAATGGAGTTTGTTGAGCTTGGCAACAGAAACATCCAGTGTTGATAAGAAGTTGAGGTTGATGGTGACACGGGTATTTTCCATGTCTGAAGCCGCACCCGATTCAATCGTTACAAACAGTTTCTTATTTGATTTGAGTTGAATGGCATTGGAAAGCTGCAGGAACAATATCCAGAACAAGCTGGTGGATTGACCTTCTACACGATTGGGTAAGTTGTCAGAGATAAAACAGTCAAGTTGGCTTTCATTACGTTGTACTTTGGCACTGATATGAATCATTAATTCAGATAACACACTCAGTAAAGAGAACTCTTTCGACTTGCTTTCCGTACCCTGTGATATCAAGCGATTATAGTTTTCTGCTAACTCAGATAGTGTGCTACACGCAGAGGTAATATCGTTCGCCATCAACACGCCGTTTTCATCGGTTTCTTGAACCAGATATTGGACGCCACCGTTGATGGTGTTTGTAATTCCGCGAATCTCATAACCGATCAGCGCATACAACTGTTTGTAGAGATCGTTATTGCGCTTTTGGTCTTCTAATTTACTGAAAATAAGTTTGAGATGAGAGTAAATCTGACGCTGCTTGGGGTTGATGCTAACTTCATTAAGAAGCTCTTCAAGACGTTGTAAATCTAGCTGCTTCAGCTCTTGATACAGGGCATCGAATTCATAGTCGATTTCGCGTTCGTTAGAACTGGATTTCTTTAGCTTCAACATAGCAACTGAGTTGGATAGAATCGTAATCACAGCCAATATCACGACCACCATAAACAACCAGATAAAGAACTCGTTTTTTTCTGACATTAAGTCATTTGCATGGTTGTTAAACATGGTGCGATAGTTGTCGTCCATCTGCAGATAGTTATTGGTCAATGAAAGGTACAAGCCTAATACGTCGTTACGTGTTTTTGCGCTATCGGAGAAACGATTAATCGCCAATTCCAGTTGTGTGTATTCAGTTGCCCCAACCAAGCTGAACTCGGTTTTGTTCAACGAGGCTAAAGAGCGAAATTCATCAATTTCTAGCTTCAAGTTAACCAGGTTGAATTGGTTAGTGCCGCAAGTGTTGGTACTTAAACACTGTTGCAGAGTTTGAATATCTTGTTCTATGGTCTGATTAAGCTTCTGGGCTTGTATGAGCAGTGGGGCGCTTTGCACTTGTGCGACTGAATCTATTTTTGACCAAGAACAGTATAAATAGAAAGCGAGCGCAGCCAATACCACACTAAATAGTATGCTTAGACGTAGGGCGGGTATGGAAATATTGTACGAAGGTTTACCGCTCATTGATTATCTCTCATCGAAAGCATCCTCGATGGCTGACATCACCGGTTTCGCAGCGTATTCGATCACGCGACGCGAGCCTGTTTTCACATCAGCGGTAAACTCCATGTAAGGTGATAACTTGTATTGAGTGCCTCCTCGTTCAAGAAAGTTTCGGTCAATTTCAATCTCAGCTAAATAGAATTCAGCGTCTTCTTCTTCGTATGATGAACGGCTGATTGAGGCGATGGTTCCCTCAACAAACCCGTATTTTGCAAAGTTATAGGTATCCATTTTTACTTTCACTGCCTGACCAATTTCGACAAATCCCATGTCTTTACGTGGGATCTTCGCTTCACCGTGTAACGAATTATTTATTGGGGCAATATCGGCGATACTTTCTCCTGGCGGAATCACAGCAGAACGGAAATTGAAGTGAAGTTTATCGACCACACCATCGACTGGCGAGTAGACGACTAGGCGATCAACCTTGTCGGAATGCTGCGGTTGTAAGATTCGCTTTAGCTTGAGGTCTTTGTTCGCTTGAATGATTTGTGCTTGGTACTCAGAGTTTCGATTCTCAACCAAGTCACGGTGTTGCTTTTCCAGTTTGTCGAGTTGGAAACGCTCATTCATCACAGATTCGTCAAGGTTCTCAATCTCACGCACCATATTCGACTCTTGTACTTTCATGTTAAGAACGTCGACATAAGACGCCATCTCTTCTTTATAGAGGGTGTTTTTGATGTTGAGCTGCTTACGTATCAGAGAGAGTTGATTCTCTGAACTTTTGCGACGCTTTAACATTGAACTGATCAACGAGTTCTTGTGCTTAATATCGTGTGTAATGAGTTCTTCATTTGAACGGTTTTTAGAGAATTCTTGTCTCCAGGTATTCATGTTGACCTGAACTTGCTCAGGGTATTTCTCAATGAAAGCGTCGAAGTTAGGCTCTATCATGTCGCGTAAGCTTTCATAACGAATCTTATCGAGCTCTATCTGAATAATTTCAGTATTGACGGTATCAAGTTGAGTGTTACGGTCAAGTGAGCGTATTCGAGCGATAGGTTGGCCCTCATAAACGACTTCCCCTTTTCTGACTAATAATTCTTCTAATATCCCGCCTTCTAAATGCTGAACTTTCTCAACATCCGATTCCAATAGCAGTTCGCCACGTACAGAAACAACAATATCGATACGTGCTTGTGACGCCACCGCAATAGCGACCAAAGCGAGCAAGAATATAATGAGCAACGTTTTGTGAACGCTGGTCATGGCACTAGCAAGCACAATAGTGTCATCAGCTGTGACCTTAGAAGCCTCGTTATTGGAAACAAGTGCTTTTCTGAGGTGATGTTCTATTTGGTTATTGCTCATGACTGACCTCGGTTACTTGCCATCTATTACTTCCTTAATATCCAACAAGTGGTTGATTTGTCGATTGACGTTGTGCAATTCAGTTTTTACATCCTCTATTAGATCTTCCGGCGCAGGAAACTCGTGTCTACTCAAGTGTTCCAATTTGGCCATTTTTGGCGGAAGGTCTTGGTCGCAAAGCAACGTTAAGATGGTCTTCAATCGTTTTGAGTAACTGTTGAGTTCATCAAAACGATTACCTTTATGAAGCGCTTCTATATTTAGGGCTGCGTCAGAAAAGTCATTGTAAAAGTCGCCTAATAGCAATTGCAGCCCTTTGTGGTTGTTGTCGACCGAGCGCAACAAATTCGTCATGTCTATCATCGCTCCACTCCCTTAATTGCTTTAATCACAATAACTAAGGATCTTTAAAGGCAGTTTTCAAATTTTTTTTGATTCTTTCTCTTTAAAAAGAAATTATGAAAAATGTTGTATAAAAAATTGGTTTTTCAAAATGATGTCCTTTAATGCCTCTATAAATACGATCAGTTAGCTAGTAGCAACGGAGGCTGTAATGGCAGGCGAAAATAACCAAAACAACCAAAATGAAGATCTAAATGACGCGGTAGAACAAACGGACACGAACGACGCGGGTACGCCCTCCCAACAGCAGAATCAACAAAATCAACAAAACACGATTGCGTCGACAATAGCGACGGGTGCTGAAAATGCGGATGCGGCAGACGAAGTTAACCAGGCTTTAGACGAAAATCCGAGTGGTGCAGGTAATGCTGAAGATGCCTCTGCTTCTGGTGCGGCTGTACAAGAAGAGACGCCAGAAAGTGATGGAGATTCAGACGCTGCACAATCCAATGTAGTTGGTGGAGCCGCTTCTGAAGCTGGCTCGGATAACGCTGCTGGCAGTGGTGGCGGTGCTGGAGCGGGCGCACAAGCTGTAGGTGGTGATATCGCAGAGGCTGCGACAGGTGGTGTAGACGCTGAAGGTAATGAAGAACAAGGCCAAGCTGCGCGTACTTCAGCAGCGCCGAGTGCGACATCTTCAGAGTCGGGTGACCAACAAGTTGGTGATGAGCTAGATTCACAAACAGTAGAAGAGACGTTTGCAGTTGATGTTCAAGCTTCTGACGAAGAGACCATTAGCGAAGTAGAGGATGACTTTGATTCTGAAACGTTAAGCGAAACGTTTAAAATCAAAGTGGAAAGTGAAAATGATGCGCCAGAAGCTGAACAAGATCTGGCTTACATCATGGATGAAGATGGCTCCATAACATTCACTCAAGAACAATTACTCGAATACGCAAGTGATGTAGATGGGGACGAGCTTGTTGCTTCTAACGTTCAAGTTGGTGATGATGCAACAGTTCAAGACAATGGTGATGGTACTTTCACCGTTGTTCCTTCAGCTGATTTTAATGGTGAACTTGACCTTACTTTCGACATCAGTGACGGCCAAGAAACGATTAGCAGCGCAATTGATTTAACGGTACGCCCGATTAATGACGCGCCTGTTTCTGAAGATAAAACGTTTGAAATCGAGGAAGACGGAACTCTTGTATTCACCGACGCTGACCTCCTTTCTGGTGCGACAGACATTGAAGGTGACAACCTAACGGTTGAAGGTGTGACCTACGATGGTGGCGACGGTATCCTTACTGACAATGGCAACGGTACGTACACCTTTGCGCCAAATGAAAACTTCAATGGTGACGTAAACTTCGGCTTCGATGTATCAGACGGCACCGATACGGTCTCTGCCAACATCGACGTGAGCGTAACTGCCGTTGATGATGCGCCAGTGTCTGGCGATTTAGCGTACTCAATCGACGAAGATGGTTCTATCCGTCTAAGCCAAGAGCAACTGTTATCACAAGCATCTGATGTTGAAGGCGATGACCTTACTGCTAGCGACCTTACGGTTGGTGGAGATGCGACGGTTGTAGCTAATGATGACGGCAGCTTCACCATCACGCCAGATGAGAACTTCAATGATGACATCGATATCAGCTTCGATATCTCTGATGGCACCAATACGGTTCAAGCTTCTGCAGACCTAACCGTTAACCCAGTAAATGATTTGCCAGTACCTCAAGATCAACAGTTCAGTGTTGAAGAAGATGGAACGCTTATCTTCACCGATGCAGACCTATTAACAGGCGCTACTGACATTGAAGGCGACAACCTAACGGTTGAAGGTGTGACCTACGATGGCGGCGACGGTATCTTGACCGACAACGGCAACGGGACTTACACCTTTGCGCCGAATGAAAACTTCAATGGCGACGTAAACTTCGGTTTTGATGTGTCTGACGGCACCGATACGGTGTCAGCAAACATCGACGTAAGCGTAACTGCCGTAGATGATGCGCCTGTGTCTCGTGACCTAGCGTACTCAATCGACGAAGACGGTTCGATTCGTCTAAGCCAAGAGCAGCTTCTATCGCAAGCTTCTGACGTAGAAGGCGATGACCTAACAGCTAGCAGCCTAACGGTTGACGGTGATGCAACAGTCGTTGCTAATGATGACGGCAGCTTCACGATTACGCCAGATGAGAACTTCAATGGCGACATTGATATCAGCTTCGATATCTCAGATGGTACCAATACCGTTCAAGCATCAGCTGACCTAACCGTTAACCCAGTTAACGACCTGCCAGTACCACAAGATCAACAGTTCAGTGTTGAAGAAGACGGTACGTTAATCTTCACCGATGCAGACCTATTAACAGGCGCTACCGACATTGAAGGTGACAACCTAACGGTTGAAGGTGTGACCTACGATGGTGGCGACGGTATCCTTACTGACAATGGCAACGGTACGTACACCTTTGCGCCAAACGAGAACTTCAATGGTGATGTAAGCTTCGGTTTCGATGTATCTGACGGTACCGATACAGTGTCAGCGAACATCGACGTAAGCGTAACAGCGGTTGATGATGCGCCTGTATCGGGTGACCTAGCGTACTCAATCGACGAAGACGGTTCGATTCGCCTAAGCCAAGAGCAGTTGCTTTCTCAAGCATCTGATGTGGAAGGTGATGACCTTACTGCCAGCAGCCTAACGGTTGGCGGTGATGCAACGGTTGTTGCTAACGACGATGGCAGCTTTACCATCACGCCAGATGAGAACTTCAATGGCGACATCGATATCAGCTTTGATATCTCAGATGGCACTAATACGGTTCAAGCATCGGCTGACCTAACGGTTAACCCAGTAAATGATTTACCAGTTCCTCAAGATCAGCAGTTCAGCGTTGAAGAAGACGGTACACTTATCTTCACCGATGCAGACCTGTTAACAGGCGCTACCGACATCGAAGGTGACAACCTTACTGTTGAAGGTGTGACCTACGATGGTGGCGACGGTATCCTTACTGATAACGGTAACGGCACGTACACCTTTGCTCCAAATGAAAACTTCAATGGCGACGTAAACTTCGGTTTTGATGTATCAGACGGCACCGATACGGTCTCTGCCAACATCGACGTAAGCGTAACTGCCGTTGATGATGCGCCTGTATCGGGTGACCTAGCGTACTCAATCGATGAAGACGGTTCTATCCGTTTAAGCCAAGAGCAATTGCTATCACAAGCATCTGACGTAGAGGGCGATGACCTTACTGCTAGCGGCCTAACGGTTGGTGGAGATGCGACGGTTGTAGCTAACGATGATGGCAGTTTCACCATCACGCCAGATGAGAACTTCAATGGCGACATTGATATCAGCTTCGATATCTCTGATGGCACCAATACCGTTCAAGCATCGGCTGACCTAACGGTTAACCCAGTAAACGACCTACCAGTACCTCAAGATCAACAGTTCAGTATTGCAGAAGACGGTACTTTACAGTTCACAGACGCGGATCTGCTTACAGGCGCGACAGACGTTGAAGGTGATAACCTGACGGTTGAGGGCATCACTTATGAAGGCACTGATGGCGTACTGACTGACTTGGGTGAGGGATCATATAGCTTTGCTCCAAACGAAAACTTCAATGGTGATGTGAGCTTTAGCTTCGATGTGTCAGACGGTACCGATACCGTGTCTGCAAACATTGATGTTAGCGTGACTCCTGAGAACGATCCGCCTGTTGCGGGCTCAACCTCATACATGGTCAATGAAGACAATGCCATCACAATTTCTGATGAACAGTTGCTAGCTAACTCTTCGGATATTGAAGGTGCGGTGTCGGTTGATACTGTGACTTACAGTGGCACTGATGGTGTGTTCCAAGATAACGGCGATGGCAGCTATACCTTCCTTCCTAATGAAAACTTCAGCGGTGATATCAGCCTTGATGTGATTGTTGCAGATGAAGAAGGTGCAATTGATGAAACCACAGCAGGTATTACCGTTCTTGAAGTGAACGATCCACCAGTTGCGGGTCCAACGTCATACACCATTGACGAAGATTCGGTTCTGACGTTCAGTGAATCTCAGATTCTTGTGAATGCTTCGGATATCGAAGGCGATGTAGAACTTGTTGGCATTAACTACGATGGCTCTGACGGTATCTTCACTGTAAATGGTGATGGTACATGCAGCTTTGCACCCAACGAAAACTTCAATGGTCAGGTTCAACTGGGTGTGACCATTCAAGATGAAGATGGCGCAACGGTTGAAACACACATTAACGTTGATGTATTGCCAATCAATGATGCGCCAGTATCGGGCGATTTGGCTTACACCATCAATGAAGATAGCTCCATCACGCTAAGCCAAGAGCAATTGCTAGCAAGAGCAGGTGATATCGATAGCGATAACTTAGAAGCTATCAATCTATCTACTGATGAAAATGCGACCATCCAACACAATGATGATGGCAGCTACACCATCACACCGAACGCAGATTACAACGGTGACCTAGATCTGAACTTCGATATCATCGATAACGATGGTGGTTCAGTTCAAGTTGGCCTAGACATTACCGTGAATCCGGTTAATGACTTGCCACAAGCGCAAGATCAACAGTTCACGATTGAAGAAGACGGTACGTTACTCTTCACCGATGCTGACCTGCTTGCAGGTGCGTCGGATATTGATGGTGATGAACTGTCGATTGAAAACGTACTCTACACAGGTGCAGATGGTGTTCTTAGCGATAATGGCGACGGCACATATAGCTTTACTCCAAACGAGAACTTCAATGGTGATGTTCAATTCTCATTCGATGTCTCTGACGGTACTGATTCAACATCAGCTGTTATTGATGTCAGCGTAACGCCTGAGAATGACCCACCAGTAGCGGGCTCAACATCGTACACAGTTCAAGAAGATGGCCAAATCACGATCAGTGATGAGCAATTATTGGCAAACTCTTCCGATGTAGAAGGTGATGTTTCACTGTCTGGAGTATCGTACTCCGGTGATGACGGCTCTTTTGTTGATAATGGCAATGGTACTTACACCTTTACGCCAAATGAAAACTTCGATGGTGATATTTCACTAGACGTTGTTGTCGTTGACGAAGACGGTGCAACCGCAACCACAACCGCTGGCATCGATGTTATCGCTGTGAATGACGGACCTGAAACTTCGGGCATTCAGGCTGAAGTCGATGAAGATAATTCAATCACCATTACTCAAGAGCAGTTACTCGCTAATGCGACCGATGTTGAAGGTGATGAGTTAACGGCATCTAACCTACAAACCAACGATCCAGATGCGACAATTGTTACTAATGACGATGGTTCATTCACTATTACGCACACAGAAAACTTCAATGGCGAGTTGGACTTCACATACAGCATCAGTGATGGTGAGAATGAAGTTCTGACGACACTCGACTTGACGGTTAACCCTGTCAACGATGCGCCGGAAGCGGGCGATGAAATCTTCATCCAAGCACAAGAAGACCAAACCGTTGGTGTGACACTTCGTGAAGAACCAGCACTACGTTTAGACCAAGCGCCAGAAAACGGCATCATTGAAGCGAATGTGAATGACGAATGGGTGGTACTGGAAGTAGGACAAGAAGTTCCTGCAGATACCGAAGTCCGCTTTGTTCCAAGTGAAGATGCTCTTGCTGAAGGTACACACACCACACAAATCGGTACGTTTGACGATAACGCGAGTGTGGATGATTGGGGTACAGAAGTTGACCCTTATACGCGTGAGTTCTCAGATGGTGACTTAACGGTAACCGTTCAAAGTAACGATGATCCTCTTGGTGCTTGGAATGGTAACACCCACATTGGTCACGGACTTGGTGATACCGACCGCCAAGGCCTGAGTGGTGATGAGAAACTGACTGTTTCGGTTGAAGGTCAAGACATCAATGAAATCAGTTTCCACCTAGATGGTTTGGGTGGTTGGTTCATGGAAGAGTCTCGTCATTTTACAGAAGTCGAAATCAAAGCGTTCAATGAGGATGGCGACTTAATTGACTCGATGACTTACCACAAAGAAGACCGTGGTACTTTCGAGACAGATTACACGCTAACGGTTGATCAACCAGTGTCTTACTTTGAGCTTGGTACCGTGCAAGGTAATGGTACTTACGTCGTTCAAAACATGACAGTGTCACAAACTTGTCATGATGAAGCTGTGTTTACATCGATTGGTGTAGATGGCTCAGAGATTACTGAAACGGTTGAGTTGAATATCCATGCGGGTGACAACGAAATCGAGTTAACGGCTGATCTTCCGAATATTACTGTCGATACCGATGGTTCTGCCCAGTTTGCTTCGGTTGTAATTACCGAAGAGCAACTACTGGCGCAAGCATCTGATATTGATGGCGACGACCTTGATATTGAAAATCTCGAGCTAGTGGGTGAAAACTCAGAGCATGCAACACTCACCGATAATGGTGATGGTACTTGGACGGTAACACCGGATGAAAACTTCCATGGTGAAATCGAACTCGGTTACCAAGTTACCGATGGTGAGCTGACAGACAGCAACATCATTAATATCAACTTCGAATCGGTGAATGATGCGCCAATCGTTTCTGGTCCGATTGTTCTATCGACAGATGAAGATGAAGGTATCACGTTCAGTGCAGATGACTTACTAGCGAACACCACTGATGTGGAAGGCGATACGCTGTCTATTTCTGACATCACTTACGGTGGTGATAACGGTGACTTGGTCGACAACGGCGATGGTACGTTTACCTTCATGCCGAATGAAAACTTCAATGGTGAAATCGACATCGACTACAAGGTGTTTGATGGTACTGATGAAGTTGCAACGCACCTAGACCTAACGGTTGTACCGGTCAATGATGTGCCAGTTCCTGGTGAACCATTGCACACCCAAATGCTTGAAAACGGTTCCATGATCATCGAAGCGAAAGACCTATTGTCTGGTGCTACCGATGTTGATGGCGACATTCTTCATGTCGAAAACCTATTACTTGCAGACCAAACGCAAGGTACGTTAACGGATAACGGTGATAATACCTTTACCTTCGAACCTGCAGAGGACTTCTACGGTGAAGTGAATCTGACTTTCGATATCAGTGATGGCCAAGCAAGCGCACCAAGCACAGCAAGAGTTGACGTTGAAATTGTCAATGAAGGCCCAGAGGTGAGTGGTCCAATTGAAGCCGCTGTTGATGAAGACGGTTCAATCACTATCACTCAAGAGGATCTGTTAGCGAATGCAACCGATGTAGATGGCGATAACCTTGAAGCGGTTAACTTTGCGACCAACGATCCAAATGCGGTTGTTGTAGAAAACCCAGATGGTAGCTTCACGATTACACCAAGTGCAGATTTCTTTGGTGAGATTGAATTTACTTACGATGTCACTGACGCGATCGAAACTGTTGCGGCTGACCTCAACCTAACCGTCAATCCAATCAATGATGCGCCAGACGTGCCTGACATGTCTTTCACTACGGAAGATGGTCAAGCGATTACTATTACCGAAGCTGAGTTACTGGCACAAGCGACAGACGTTGAAGGTGATGAACTGTCAGTTGTGAATGTGACGAGTGCAAGCGACACGGTAGAAGTCACAGACAATGGCGACGGAACATACACATTAACACCAGAGCAGGGCTTCTTCGGTAATGTTGACCTAGCGTTTGATGTGAGCGATGGCACGGATGTGGTTGCCGCAAACATCGACCTAAAAGTTGAGTTCGTCAATGATGCGCCAGAAGCGACGCCAATGGTGGCTGATGTCGACGAAGATGGTTCAATCCTCGTTACACAAGAAATGCTACTGGAGAACGCGAGCGACCAAGATGGCGATGAGCTATTTGCTTCTTCGCTTGAAACCAACGATCCGAATGCAAGCATTGTCGACAACGGTGATGGCACGTACACAGTGACACCTTCTGAAAACTTCAACGGTGATATTGCATTCACTTATGAGGTGAGCGACGGTGAGCTGAGCACGTCTAATGATATGACATTGACCGTTAATCCGGTGAATGACATTCCAATTGTTGCTCCAGGCATGTATCACATTGAAGAGGATGGCAGCATCCTGTTCACTCAAGAAGATCTATTGAGTGCTGCAATTGATATTGATGGCGACGACCTAAGCGTTACCAGCATCAATTACTCTGGTGATGAAGGCACAGTAACCGACAACGGCGATGGCACGTTCAGCTTCGTTCCTGAAGAGCACTTCAGTGGTGATCTGCAGTTCAGCTTTACTGTGACAGACGGTACGGATGAAGTTGAACAAGACATTAATGTTCACATTGAAGCAGTTGCTGATGCGCCTGACTTAGTTATCACGGATGGTGATGGTGTTAACGTCGACGACCAGGCGATTTTGGTTGAGCCAGGCGGTATTGTTGAACTGAACATTGCTGCGGCACTTGTCGACCAAGACTTGTCTGAAACACTCACTGTTACAGTAGATGGTGTGCCAGAAGGTTCGGTTATTCAATACGATAACGAAGGCGTTCTGAATGACCAAGAGAACGGTATCACCAGTTACAACGACACTGAAATCATAGTAACGTTTGAAGGTGAGACGGCTGGCTACCAAAACGCTGCGGGTTACTACAAAGTAGACGAAGACGGCAACATCACAGGTGTTGAAGTTGTTTACGAAAACGCATCACAAGTTGGTGGTGGCGGCGACCTTGTTCCAGGGCAAGATCAATTCAGCTTCCAAGTCGAGGAAGGTGAGAGCTTTAACCTGTTCTTAATTCCAAACGGACATCAGCACAACGACTTTGATGCGATGCAAGACGGTCAGTACGAGTTCCGTGCTGAGGATGGTTCGCCTGCGAACATGGATACGGTTGATCCTCAACTTGTCTTTGTGGCTGCTGATGGAACCGAGACAGTGATTCAAGGCCAGAATGGTGACGCGATCTTCCATGGTGGTTCAAGCTCTCAGCTAAACCAAGATGGTATCGAACATACTCGTACTATGGTTAATGAAGACGGCGAGCTGGTTTACGGATTTGAAGATTTGTATGGCGGCGGTGATGCCGACTATTCAGACTTCAACTTCACAATCGATGTGGGTGAAGTGAACAGCCAAATCTACAGCGGTGAAGTGACGGTTGGCCCTGATGGTACGGTGAACTTACCAACAACGGCTATCGAAAATGCGCTACAGATCCAGTTACCAGAAGACTTCAACGAACAGCTTGAAGTTCATGTAACTGCAACCGCAACAGAGCTATCGAATGATGATTCTGAAACGGTCTCTCAAACCATCTACATTAACGCGACAGGCGCGCACATTGAGCACGCACCTGAAGCGCTGCCTGTTGCAGCAACAGTAGAAGAAGATGGTTCTATCACCATTACGCAAGAAGACTTGTTAGCTAATGCTCGTGATCTCGATGGCGACCAGCTGACGGCTTTGAATTTAGCGACCGATGATGAGAGCGTTACGATTACCGATAACGGTGATGGTACGTACACATTAACGCCAGATGCTGACTTCAATGGCGATGTTAACTTTACGTTTGATGTGTCTGATGGTGATGATGTTGTCTCTACCAACCTAGAGCTAACGGTTTCACCAGTGAACGATGGTCCAGAAGCACAAGACCAGACATTCACAGTCGGCGAAGATGGCGTGTTAACCTTCAATGACCAAGACCTATTAACAGGTGCAACGGACATTGAAGGGGACGACCTAAGTGTTGAAGGTGTAACTTACACTGGCGCAGATGGTGTCCTAACCGACAATGGCGATGGCACATACAGCTTCGCGCCAAACGAAAACTTCAATGGCGATGTGAACTTCTCGTTCAATGTATCAGATGGTACCGATACGGTAACCGCTAACATTGATGTGAGCGTGACGCCAGAGAATGACCCTCCGGTTGCGGGTAGTACGTCTTACACGGTTCATGAAGACAACTCTATTACAATCAGTAACGAACAACTGCTAGCGAACTCTTCGGATATCGAAGGCGAAGTCGCAATTGATAACGTGACTTACAGTGGTAGCGACGGTGTTCTGGAAATCAACGGTGACGGTACATACACCTTCTCGCCAAACGAGAACTTTAATGGCGAAGTTAGCCTAGATGTTGTCGTGACGGATGAAGATGGCGCGACCGAAGCAACAACTGCGGGTATTACTGTCCTTGAGGTGAACGATCCGCCAGTTGCTGGCCCAACGTCATACACCATCGATGAAGATTCAGTACTGACTTTCAATGAGTCTCAAGTTCTGCTGAACGCTTCTGATATTGAAGGTGATGTTGAGCTTGTTGAGATCAACTACGATGGCCCAGACGGTATCTTCTCAATCAATGGTGACGGTACATGTAGCTTCGCTCCGAATGAAAACTTCAACGGCCAAGTGCAGTTGGATGTGACCATTCAAGATGAAGACGGCGCTCAAGTTGATACGTTTATTACGGTTGATGTATTACCAATCAACGACGTACCAGTATCAGGCGACCTGGCATACAGTGTTGAGGAAGACGGTTCGATTACCTTGAGCCAAGAGCAGCTTCTTTCTCAAGCAAGCGATGTAGATGGCGACGACCTTACTGCTTCTAACTTGATTGTTGATGGAGACGCGACGGTTGTTGCTAACGATGACGGCAGCTTTACCATTACGCCAGATGCGAACTTCAATGGTGACATTGACCTAACGTTCGACATTAGCGACGGTACAGATACGCTTGTTGCGACGGCTGACCTAACCGTCAATCCAGTTAATGACCTTCCACAACCACAAGACCAAACGTTCAGTATTGGCGAAGATGGCGTCTTGAACTTCACTGACGAAGACTTGCTGACAGGGGCGACCGACATTGATGGGGATGACCTATCGGTTGAAGGCGTTACTTACACAGGTGCGGACGGTGTTCTTACTGATAATGGCGACGGAAGCTACAGCTTTGCGCCAAACGAGAACTTCAATGGTGATGTGAACTTCAGTTTTGATGTGTCAGATGGCACAGATACGGTTCAAGCCAACATTGATGTCAGCGTGACACCAGAGAATGATCCACCGGTTGCAGGTAGCACGTCTTACACCGTTCATGAAGACAACTCAATTACCATCAGCGACGAACAGTTACTTGCTAACTCTTCGGACATTGAAGGTGATGTGGCAGTCGATAGCGTGACTTACACTGGCGCTAATGGTGTCTTTGAAGACAATGGTGACGGTACTTACACCTTCTCGCCAAACGAAAACTTCAACGGCGAAGTTAGCCTTGATGTTGTCGTTACCGATGAAGAGGGCGCAACTGAAGTGACCACCGCGGGTATTACTGTACTTGAGGTGAACGATCCACCAATCGCAGGCTCAACGAGCTACTCAGTCAACGAGGACGAAGTTATCACCATCAGTTCAGAGCAACTGTTGGCGAACGCTTCTGATATCGAAGGTGAAGTGGCGATTGATAGCGTTAACTACACAGGCTCAGACGGTATATTTACCGACAATGGTGACGGAACATTCAGCTTCGCACCAAACGCTAACTTCGATGGCGATGTAACCCTTGATGTTGTCGTTACTGATGAAGAAGGCGCAACCGTAGCAACCAACGCAAGCATTGATGTTCTGCCTGTTAATGATGCTCCAGTATCGGGTGACTTGGCGTACAGCGTGGACGAAGATGGTTCAATTACCTTGAGCCAAGAGCAATTACTTGCTCAAGCGAGTGATGTTGATGGCGATGACTTAACAGCGGCTAACCTAACCGTTGGTGGTGATGCGACAGTTACAGCAAACGATGATGGTAGTTTCACTATCACGCCAGATGCTAACTTCAATGGCGACATTGATTTGAACTTCGACATTACCGATGGCGATGCGACGCTTCAAGCAACGGCTGACCTAACGGTTAACCCAGTTAATGACCTGCCAACAGTCGGTGAGCCACAATTTGTGACTCAAGAAGACACCAGCTTTACCTTCACAGAAGAACAACTGCTGCAAAATGCGGGCGACATTGATGGCGATAACTTATCGGTTGAAAATGTGGCTTCAGATAGCGGTACTTTGGTAGATAACGGCGACGGCACTTACACATTCGCACCGAATGAAAACTTCGACGGTAATGTGAATGTGACGTTCGACGTGAATGACGGTACCGCGACAGTACCAGCAGAAGCGACAATTGATGTTCAATCTGTGGTTGATATGCCAGAGCTGTCGATTGCTTCTGACCTAGTGATTGCTTCAGACAACTTCGAGTCTGGCTCAAACGGTTGGAATACAGGCACAGAAAGCTCTCAAGGCTTCGAATCAGGTGACATGCTAGGTCGTATTGGTGGCACTGGTGGCGATGAAGCTGTCAGCAAAACTTACGACATTCCAAGTGATGTGAGCGAAGTTAATATCTCGTTCAGTTTCTACGAAATTGATTCTTGGGATGGTGAGTCATTCCAAATCTTTGTCGGCGGCGAAGAGCTTACTTCGTTAGATAACTCGGCGTTCCAAACTCAAGATGGCACGACAACGTTGTACGATTCAGCGGGCAATGAAGTCGGTGAAGTTGTTCACGGCGTGTCGCAAGGTGAAGGCTTCAGTGGTTGGAACGACCAAGCACATCAAATCAACCTAACGGTACCAGTAGAAGACGGCCAACTTGAACTTGGCTTCGGTTCAACCCTGAATCAAAGCGTCGATGACGAGGCGTTTGGTATCGACAACATCGAAATCACAGTGTCTGACGCGGATTACCAAATCATTGGTACTGAAGACACACCTGTACCACTTGATATTGATGCAGCTCTAACAGATACCGATGGCTCAGAAAACCTTGCTATCTTGATTGAAGACGTGCCAGAAGGCAGCTCGCTTTCTGCAGGTACCGATAACGGTGATGGCACTTGGTCATTGCAACCAGGCGAGCTAGAAGGGCTAGAGTTTATCCCTTCAGGTGACTTCAATGGTGATGTGGTTCTAACTGTGAATGCAACATCAACAGATGTTGATACCGGTACAACCGCAACAGCTACGCAAGACGTGACGATTCACATCTCACCTGCGAACGATGCTCCAGAAGTTGACGGTGATATTAGTGCCGTTACAGCCGAAGATAACAGCATCACGCTAACTCAAGAGCAGTTGCTAGAGCACGCTGTCGACATTGATGGTGATGACCTATCAGCAATCAACCTAACCACCAATGATGAAAATGCGACCGTTCAAATGAACGACGATGGCAGTTTCACCATTACACCGAGTGAAAACTTCAACGGTAATATCGAATTTAGTTACGATGTCACCGATGGAGAGGACATGGTCGCTGCTGGCCTAGACTTGACGGTAACACCTGTCAATGATGCGCCAGAGCCACAAGACCAAGCATTCACTATTGGTGAAGATGGGGTTCTTAACTTCACTGACGCTGACCTGTTAACGGGTGCGACGGATGTTGAAGGTGATGACCTAACAGTCGAAGGTGTGACATACACTGGTGCTGATGGTGTGCTTACCGACAATGGTGACGGAAGCTACAGCTTTGCGCCAAACGAGAACTTCAATGGTGATGTGAACTTCAGCTTTGATGTGTCAGATGGCACGGATACGGTTCAAGCCAACATTGATGTGAGCGTGACGCCTGAGAACGATCCACCAGTGGCGGGTAGCTCGTCTTACACTGTGCATGAAGACAACTCAATCACGATCAGTAACGAACAGCTATTAGCCAACTCTTCAGATATTGAAGGTGAGGTTGCGATTGATAGCGTGACTTACACTGGCAGTGATGGTGTGTTCGAAGACAACGGTGACGGCACTTACACCTTCTCTCCAAACGAGAACTTCAATGGAGATGTGAGTTTAGCGGTTGTTGTTACCGATGAAGAAGGGGCAACAGAAGCGACTACCGCGGGAATCACTGTACTTGAGGTGAACGATCCGCCAATCGCAGGCTCAACCAGTTACTCAGTCAACGAAGATGAAGTTATCACCATCAGTGCAGAGCAACTGTTGGCGAACTCTTCTGATATTGAAGGTGAAGTGGCGATTGATAGTGTTACTTACACAGGCGCTGACGGTATCTTTACTGACAACGGCAACGGCACATTCAGCTTTGCACCGAACGCAAACTTCGATGGCGATGTTAGCCTCGATGTAGTGGTGACAGATGAAGACGGTGCGACAGTAGCCACCAGCGCAAGTATTGATGTTCTTCCAATTAATGATCCACCAGTATCGGGTGATTTGGCATACAGCATTGATGAAGATGGTTCGATTACTCTGACTCAAGAGCAGTTGCTGTCTCAAGCATCTGATGTGGATGGCGATGATCTGACCGCAAGCAACTTAAGCGCAGGCGATAATGCAACCGTTGTTGATAATGGCGATGGCACCTTTACGGTAACGCCAGATGCGAACTTCAATGGCGATATCGACCTAAGCTTTGATATTTCGGACGGCACCGAGTCGATTGTGGCGAACGCCGATCTGACGGTAAACCCAGTCAACGACTTGCCAACGACATCTGATGTTTATGCGAACGTTGATGAAGATAATGTCATCACTATCACGCAGGAGCAGTTACTTGCGAATGCCGCTGATATTGAGGGCGATGACCTTGTCGCTTCCGACTTAACCTTAGTGGGCGACGATGCAACGATTGTCGACAATGGCGATGGCACGTTCTCAATCACTCCAAGCGAAAACTTCAATGGCTACATCGATGTTGCCTACAGCATCAGCGATGGCGACACACCAATTGCCGCTAACTTAGGCTTAACCGTTGACCCAGTTAACGACGCGCCAATTGTTTCTGCTGATGTGGCGATAACCATTGAAGAAGACGGTTCATACACCATTACTCAAGAAGAGCTCCTACAATTCGCGACTGACATCGAAGACGATGACATGACCGCAATTATCGGAGAGCAGGGCGATGAAACAACCGTAACCGGTACAGTGTTGGATGCTGAAACTGGCAATCCAATCGCAGGTGCGGATGTTACGCTAACCGACAACGCAGGTCATTCTTACACAGCGGTGACCGATCAATCTGGTAACTACTCTGTGAGCGGTCCAGTTGTTGACCAAGGTGCCGTTACGATTGAACAAGAAGGCTCAATTACTAGCAGCTTCCTAGTTCCAGCAGGCGAAGATACCAATGGTGGCGTGACTGCAATATCTGAAGTCCTTGAAGAAACAGATATGCGTATCGTGGTCACATGGGGTGACAGTCCACGTGATATGGACAACCACCTATGGCTCTACGATACAGAGAATGGCAGTGAGCTAGACCATATTTACTATCGCGACATGAGCCATGATTTGGGTGAAGGTAATGTCGTTCAGCAAGATGTAGATGACACGAATGGCGGTGGTCCTGAAACCATCACTATTCCAAATTATCAAGATGCTGACATGCACTATTCAGTACACAACTACACCAGCAGAAGTTGGGATGTAGATGGTGTTGAAGATGTACAGGTTCAGGTATTTGTTGGCGATACATTGGTTGAAACCTTTAGCCCTGATTTATCTGAAAGCCCATCGGGTGACCACTGGCATGTATTTGATATCGTGAACGGCGTTATTGTTCCAAGCCAAGATGTAGGCAGCGAGAATGCGTTTGATTTACCAACGGCAGAAGAAGCGCTCGCGAATGAAAACGGCATTGATATCTCTGAATTGCTAACCGGCGAGGAAGGTGATGATTCTGGTGAAACGGGTGGTAACGAACCAAGTGTTGGAGATGTTTCCATTGAGAACGCTCTTATCACTGACAATGGTGATGGTACTTACACCATTACACCGGAAGAGAACTTCAATGGTGAATTCTCGATTAGCTACAACGTAGACGATGGCAACGGTGGGGTTACTCCAGCGGAACTAGACGTGACCGTAACAGCAGTTAACGACCTTTCTGTAATTTACGACCACGACTACACCATTAATGAAGATGGTTCGCTGACCTTTACCGATGAACAGCTATTGGCTGGTGCAACGGATATTGATGGCGATGACCTTTCTGTCGAGTCGGTTAACTACGAAGGTACAGACGGTGTGTTCACGGATAACGGCGACGGTACTTATACCTTTGCTCCAAACGAGAACTTCAATGGTAATGTCGACCTAACTTACGATGTGAGTGATGGTACAGATGTTGTATCGGCGAATATTGATGTTCAAGTGGTTCCAATCAACGACGTACCGGTAGCGGGTTCTACGACTTACAGTGTTGAAGAAGACGGCAGTATCACCCTAAGCGATGCACAACTTCTAGCGAATAGCTCGGATGTTGAAGGGGAAGTGTTTGTCAGCGATGTAAGCTACAGCGGCACTGATGGTGTATTCACTGATAATGGTGATGGTACTTACACCTTTGCTCCAAACGAAAACTTTAACGGTGACATCAGTCTTGATGTCTCTGTTATGGATGAAGATGGCGCAACCGCTGAAACAACCGCAGGTATCGACGTCATTGCCGTTAATGACTTGCCAGTTGCAGGTTCAACGACCTACAGCGTTGACGAAGATAACGTGATTACCATCTCTGAAGCACAGCTTCTTGCGAACAGCTCAGACATTGAAGGTGATGTATCCGTTAGCGACGTTTCCTACTCAGGCGCAGACGGTATCTTTACTGACAATGGTGATGGTACTTACAGCTTCGCACCAAATGAAAACTTCAACGGCAATGTCAGCCTAGATGTCACCGTTGCTGATGAAGAGGGTGCAACGGCTGAAACCACTGCGGGTATTGAAGTTATCGCGGTTAACGACGCGCCAGTGTCAGGTGACTTGGCTTACTCAGTGGATGAAGATGGTTCAATCACACTAAGCCAAGAGCAGCTGCTTGCTCAAGCATCGGATGTGGACGGCGATGATCTTACCGCTGCCAACCTAACCGCCGGTGATAACGCGACCGTTACGGCAAACGATGATGGTTCATTTACCATTACCCCGGATGCTGACTTTAATGGCGATATTGACCTAAGCTTCGACCTTTCTGATGGTACTGAAACGGTTGTTGCAACGGCTGACCTTACTGTGAATCCAGTGAATGACATCGCAGTTGTAGAAGATGTCGCTTACACCATTGAAGAAGACGGTTCGCTTACCTTTACGGACGAGCAACTGCTAGCAGGTGCTTCTGATATTGATGGTGATGAGCTTTCAGTCGCCGACGTGTCTTACACTGGCGCAGAGGGTGTGTTTACCGACAATGGCGATGGAACCTACACCTTTGCACCGAACGAGAACTTCAACGGTGACGTAAGCCTAGACTTCTCAGTATCTGACGGTACAGAGACGGTCGATGCTAACATCGACGTAACGGTAACAGACGTTAACGATGCACCAGTGGCAGGCGCAACGTCTTACCAAATGAACGAAGATGGCACCATCACATTGAGCCCTGAGCAGTTGATTGCTAATAGCTCCGATGTGGACGGTGAAGTGTCGCTTGATAGCGTGAGCTACTCAGGTGCAGACGGTATCTTGGTTCAAAATGAAGATGGGTCGGTAACGTTCGCACCAAACGAAAACTTTAACGGCGACATCAACCTTGATGTGACGGTTATTGATGACGACGGTGCAACGGCTCAGACTACCGCTGGTATTGAAGTTATTGCAGTTAACGACGCACCAGTGGCCGGAAACGTGGCTTACTCGGTTGATGAAGACGGTTCAATTACGCTATCTCAAGAGCAGTTGCTGGCTAACGCATCCGATGTTGATGGTGATGCACTAACCGCAAGCAACCTATCTGCAGGTGACAATGCGACCGTAACAGCGAACGAAGATGGTTCATTTACTATCACTCCGGATGCTGATTTCAACGGTGACATTGATTTGAGCTTCGATGTGTCAGATGGCCTTGAAACTGTTCAAGCTGGAGTCGACCTAACGGTTAACCCATCCAATGACCTACCAACAGCAGAAGACCAAAACTTTACTGTTGAGGAAGATGGAACGCTAATCTTCACGGATGCAGACCTACTAGCAGGTGCTGCAGACATTGACGGCGATGACTTGTCTATCGTTGACGTGTCTTACACGGGCGCAGAAGGTGTGTTCACTGATAACGGTGACGGCACTTATAGCTTTGCTCCGAACGAGAACTTCAATGGCGATGTCAACCTAGGCTTCACAGTGACTGATGGCACTGAGACAGTCGATGCCAATATTGGTGTGACGGTAACGGATGTTAACGATGCGCCGGTAGCGGGTTCTACGTCTTACCAAATGAACGAAGATGGCACCATCACAATCAGCCCTGAGCAGTTAATTGCTAATAGCTCTGACGTTGATGGTGAAGTGTCACTTGAAAGCGTGACTTACTCAGGCTCTGACGGCACCTTGGTTCAAAACGATAATGGGTCTGTGACCTTCACGCCAAACGAGAACTTTAATGGTGATATCAGCCTAGATGTGGTCGTGACCGATGATGACGGTGCAACGGCAACAACAACGGCAGGTATCGAAGTTCTGGCTGTGAACGATGGACCTGAATCTGAGGATGTGAAACTAACCACAGCCGAAGACAGCACCATTCTTATCACACAAGACATGTTGTTAGCTCAAGCTACCGACATCGATAACACCGCAGACGAGCTGTCGGCTTCTGGTCTACAAATCGACCCTAGCTTGGGTGAGTTGCTAGATAACGAAGATGGTACTTGGTCATTTACACCAAACGAAAACTTCAATGGCGATGTGCCAATGACGTTTAATGTTAGCGATGGCCAAGAGACAATTTCAGTCGACGGCAACATCGATGTTACGCCAGTGAATGATGCACCTGAAGCGCCAATGATTGAGATGCAAGGCGAAGAAGATGTGGTCATGGTGATTGACCCGGCTTACATCGCGGATCAAGTGACAGACCTTGATGGCGACGAGATCAGCATTGAGAGCATCACAGTTCGAGCTCCAGCGAACGCGACCTTAACTCAGCAACCAGACGGCATGTATCACTTAGTGACTACTCAAGACTTTAATGGCTTAGTGGAACTGGGTTATCAAGCTACTGACGGTGAAGAAGTGGTTGATGGCTCGCTGAATGTGGATGTCATTCCGGTTAACGACGCACCATTCAATGTCGGCAACGCAATGATGACCACAGACGAAGATGGCGCGTTCACCTTCGATGCTGGCGACTTGATGAACTTGTTCGGTGACATTGATACCGCTGACCTTGTTGTTTCTCGCATTATCACTGCAGACGGTGAAGATGGCGGAGAAGTAACAGACAACGGTGATGGTACTTGGACATTCACACCAACAGGCGACTTTGCGGGTGTTTCTGACCTACAAGTTGTCGTGAGTGACGGTGAGTTCGAAACTGTTCTCGATGTTCCCGTGTACGTACGTCCTGTCGCAGATGGCGCGGTTATTTCAACTGACCATGACGGTCCATTGGTGTTCGGTGAGGATGAAACCGGTCACTTAGGACTGAATGTTGGCCTAGTCGATGACTCAGAGACACTGAGTAACCTAGTGATGACAGGTTTCCCTGTTGGATTCGAGGTAACAGATGGTGTGAATACCGTGATGATCACCGAGCCGGGTCAATACATCGACCTGTTCGACTGGGATATCTCAAACATTCAAATGACGCCTCCTGAAGACTTCCATGGTGAGTTCTTCGTAACCGTAAGTGCAACAACGGTTGATTACGGAGATGAACCGGAAGCGTTTGATGATGGTATCGATTCAGGTGATTTCGAAACTGTAGCGGGTGATTCCATCATCCTAACAGCGGACGACCTAATCGGATTGGCTGAGAATGTGGATGCAGACAGCGATGATGAAGTGAAACTGGTTCATCTTGCTGACCGCAGCCAAGGTGAGATTGTCGATAATGGCGATGGCACTTGGACGTTCACACCAGCACCAGGCTTCACGGGCGAAGCAGACATTGCGTACGTAGTTGATAAAGATGGCGTGCTTCATGATGAGCAAACTGGCGTAGTCGTGAAAGAAGGTGACTCGCAAGGGAATGCAGCACCAGAAGTTAACAGCATCACAACGACGGAAATCGCAGCGGATGCCACCTTGTCGTTCACTGATGAAGACATGTTAGCGAATCTGAGCGATGCAGAAGGCGACAGCTTGAGCATTGAGTCAGTAAGCTTGATGGAAGGTCAGGGCGTAATTGAGAGCGATAACCAAGGTAACTATCAATTCACTCCTGCTGAAGACTACACCGGCGATGTTCAAGTTGGGTTTATAGCGACCGATGGCGAAAATCGCATCGAAAGCTTCTTCAATGTGGATATCCAAAGTGGCGATGAAGCAGCGGCGAGCGAAGGTTATACCTTAGCTGATGATGGTTCACTAACTATCACGGATGCACAGCTGGTGGATGAGTTAGGCGTCAGTGATTCTGCACAAGTTGTTGATGTTGCAGACGCGAACGATGCTGGCTTCTTTGCCGAATCAGGTGAAGGTGAGTGGACTTACTGGCCGAACGAAGACTTCGATGGCAATTTAGCGATGAATGTTGAAGTTAACGACGGCGGTGAAGTATCAAGTCACAGCTTAAGCATCCAAGTTGAAGATGATTCAGTACAAAGTGATGAACCACAAGTCCAAGCTGCTCAAGCAACAGAAGAGCAACAAGTGGAAGTGGCTCAACAAGCTGATGACCAAGCTCAAGATGCTGAAGCTGAAGGCAGCACAGCAGATGTAACCGCGGCACCGGGCGATACCATCTCTATCTCGATTCCAGATGAGGTGAGTGGTAACGAATCGGTTGATTACGCTGATATGTCTGGCTTACCTGAGGGCGCTACTGTGAACAACGCACTGGATAACGGTGATGGTAGCTTCACAATCAGTGGCAACCTAGAGCAGCCTGTATCCGTTGAACTTCCAGAAGGTTATGAAGGTACTAGCGAGATCCAATTCCAAGGTTACGACGAATTGGGTAGTTCAATAGACGGTGCTAGCGGTTCTGTTGAGGTTGAGGTCGATGATCAATACACCATGCAAGGTTCTACTCAAGAGCAGCAACCAGACATGGCGGGTATGGAATCTGGAGGCAGCGACTGGACAAGTTCAGGTGGTCAAGATCAAGGTGTTGACTTCACGGATGACTCTGGAAGCTTTGATTCAGATTCTCAAACTGGAACCGATCAAGGCAACGACTTCGACCAAAGCTCGATTTAATCGAGAGGGCTTGGTTTTAGTCTGAACCGACATTTAGTCTAAACCGACAAGTAGATAGGGCAGCGTAAAGTTGCCCTCATTAAAGCCATGTAGAGTTATTGATACATGGCTTTTTTTTATTTATTTTTTTGTTTCGCTAAATAAACTTGAGAACAGGTAAATATGTCCTTAATTATTAGAAGGGTCCGTTAGACAGGAGGGACGACATGTATCGTTATGTCAGTTCACCGCAAGCGTCGAAGTACATAGTGCCACCGCCTCAACATCGAGAGTTGTCGAGTGTGGATGTGCCTGAGTCTGAATTAGAGATGCGAGAAATATTGAATAATTGGTTTGCTGATGGTTTAGCGCCCATTATTGAAAGTGACGATGACTACATCTCTGCGAGCGATCACGTTCGATTTGAAAAGCTTAGCCGCACCGTTGGGATGTTGTTGAGAAACAAAGATTATTATTTTGCGGCTAAACGGATTTTATCAGTGTGGGAACAAGATTGTCTTGAAACCACTTATATCAATTATCTCATTTTGCGCAGTGAGCGAGTCACTTCTTTAAGGTAAGTTAATGATGTGGCATTTGTCATTTTTCATTAGGCATTAGGCATTAGGGATTAGCGACTTAGGGTTCGTGTGCTTACGATCTTTTTATTTTTCTAACGAATCAGCAAACAAAAAGGGCAAGCTTGGAGGCTCACCCTAAAGGTCTTTGTTTTGGCTTAACGTTATTTTCAACTAATTCTCAACTGGGTTACGACTTACACCCAACCATCAAATTTGAGTCGTTTTTGAATTCTTTCGACCGCTTCTTTCTGCATTTGTCTAACACGTTCATTAGAAACATTCACATCCAACATTTGTCCGACCTCAGACAGCGTTTTCACCTTGTTATCAAAGAAACCAAAACGGTGGATGAGCACCTTTTGTAATTTTGGAGGAAGTGTATAGATGATTTGTTCTAGAGCTTGGGTAAAGGATTGATCCTCACAATCTTGTTGAGGGTCTGGGATATATTCACTTTCGCATTGATCAAGCACCATAGGCGCATGGCTAGTTCCAACCGTTGTCGTCACGTCAATAAACCCGCTTAACGCCACCAGTTGATCGACGCGTTCGGCCTTTACACCTGAACTGTCTGATAGCTCAGAAATTGAAACCTCTTTACTCATTTTTTTGCTTGCATCGAGCTTTTTTGAGGCGAGGCTGTTTATTTCTTTACACACGTGGGCTGGCAATCGAACGGTTCGACCCGTGTTCATGAGTGCGGCTTCAATGTTTTCGCGGATCCACCAAACAGCATAGGTTGAAAAACGATAGCCTGGTTCTGGATCGTATTTGTCGATGGCCTTAATCAAGCCAATGTTGCCTTCCTCGATCAGGTCGAGCAGGGTGAAATTATTGCCTTTACGTTTTAGGTAACTCTTTGCGATTTTCACAACAAGGCGCAGGTTTGATTCGATCATGACATCACGCGCTTTTTTATCACCCGCGCGATTCAATTTTGCGTAATACACCTCATCTTCACGCGACAGCAGATCAATGCCAACAATATCTTTCAGATAATGAGCATAAGGGTCTGCACTGGTAGAAAATGATTCGGTAATGGGTGTTTCATCCGTGAGCCCCTGAAACGCAGCAAAACTATCGTTGTTCATTTCCTTGTCCTTATCTAGCCGACTGAACGTTTTAGTTTTTTTTATTATGCCACCAAGTGATTAACGCTTGGTTTCATTAGAGTGTAGATAACAATTTCTTCTTTACCAATAAATAAAATGCAATTTCGTATGTTTATGTCACAAAAAGATCTACAAATATTTAACTATTTTGCATCTCATCAAGTGTGTTGGTTTTTCGTTTAAAACATTAAGACGGATAGTTTATAAAGCATGTGTTATACATCGGTTTATCTAGATAAATGACGTGAATTTATAGGTGTGGGTTAGAACTATAATTGAGAGGAGAAATGATGAGAAAAATGTTAAGAGTCGAGGTTCAATGTTTCCAAGCACCTCAACTCTTTTAGCTGTGTCGGCTGTTAAGTATCGCCATGCACGTTTTAATTCTATCGACTAATAAGTGCTAAGAACCTCATCGATTTGCTGATTAATGATCTTCATTTCGCTGTAGATAACCGAAAGATCATCATCTTGCGGCGCAAGCTTATTGAGTGTGTTTTGTTCTACTCTTTCCAATGCAACTGTGGCCGTTTCTTCACCAAAGCTGGCTAAAATGCCTTTTAAGGTGTGCACGGTAAAATGAAGCTTGCCCCAATCTTGTTGTTGAACCAACTCTTCGATCTCTTGTAGCGAATTGCCATGGTCTTCTTGATATGTAGACAAAACGGCGTAAATGACGTCTCTGTCATTGTCTAAATAGGCGTTTAAAGCATCAAAGTCTAGCATGTGGACTCCTGTCGGCTGAATGTTGAAAATGGGCTAGGCGGCTTAGTGGAAAAACCATACCTTGATGAATCACTAATCCATTGATTCCATTTTGGAGGAAGTTCTAACTGTAAGATTTCTTCTAGATAGTCGTCGCTAAGTTTCTCATCTATATGAGCTTTATTGACGGCGTATATATAGTCAAGTTTGGCGGCAACTGAATATGGGTAACTGTGAATGTAGTCCTTTATTTCTTGGATCGAACCCAAATTTTCAATGTTTATACACGTTGAAGGGTCGACATTTTTGGACTCAAGTTGGTGATTTATGGCTTCTCCACGAGATTTGAGACATTCCACTGTTAAATGATAAAGAGAGTACTCACCAAAGTGGGCGAGCATGGGTAATAACTGAGTGAGCAAATAAGTCGGTTGGCTGTGGAAATTGTTCGCTAACAGTGTCGAAGCTCTAATCACTTTTTTGTGGGCAATCTGAGGGCTATTTTCGATGAGCAATATGCTGCTCTGAAATAGGGCAAGGCTGGCCAAAACTTGCTGCTGTTGTTTTACCGGAAGTTTCAGGTTTACCAACTCGGTGAATTGGTTGGCGTGCTCAAGCAAAATACGTTTGTACTTTAGTTGCGTCTCGCGCTGATACGTTGCTTTTAAGGAATTAAAGTGCGCACCAATGGAATGGATGACATCAATGTCAGCAGCTGAAATGTGGGTTGCATACATCTCACCTAACTTTATGATCATATGTGTGTTATCTGCGTTCTCAGCTAAGTCGATGGCCCTGATTGCACGATGGCTGATGCTGGGAGTCATCTCAAATGCACGAATCGCTAATTTAAGAGCAGGCAGCAGCATTTTATGTTTTTCATAGATACAGCTTAAGCAGTCAATCACGCTCAATGAGAGTGGCTGTGCTATTAGAAAATTGTGGAGCTTATCTATGGCTAAATTTGGCTTGCCTAAGCTGTCGAGAATCAGCGCCTCAGCCACCAATTTGGTTGGGTGCATGTTGGTTTTGGAGTTGTTAATGACGCTAGAGAGTAACTGCCATTTCTTACCTGCAATTAAATGTTCAATCAATGTCGCTTCGAACTGAACGCTAGTACCATTAGGGGAGATCGCCAAAGCTTGAGCTAATCTCTCTTGACTGGCAATGGGATACAAATCATTCAGTTGGGTGAGTTTCTTTGAAACGGACACGGCACTTTGGATCTTTTTACCCAACGTTTGAGTATTAATCGGTTTAGAAACGAAGTGGTGTGCTTCACCTGAAAGGGCGGTTAATACTGTTTCCTGACGCATATCCCCAGAGAGCAAGATTGTCGCCACAGTATGATCGATGAGGCGGTTTCGATACAGAATGCCCAACAGCTCAAAGCCAGTAAAAGACTGTTCTAAGTGGTAGTCAATGAGGAGTACATGAAAAGAGTGTGTCTCGACCGCTTTAATGGCTTTTCGATAGTCGGTCGCAATAAAAATACAGTCGCGCGAAACTCCCAAACTAGCCAGTTGCTGCTTAATAAGTATTGTTGCGCTTTTAGAGTCGTCGACGATCAAAATTCGAAGGTCTGTTGGTAAGGTCAAATCCATTTTCCTTAATACCAAATGTTATTTTTTAATTTAGGTGTCAAGTTGCACATTGTCAAGGTGCCTATATCACATACAAACACTCAATAAACTATTGGTAATTAAAGAGTATTAGATAACATTTATGAAAGCCTTCAAACGCAGGTGACTTTTACCTGATTTTAGTGGGGTTATACGTGTTTTAGAAATAAAAAAGAGGCAAGCCGATAAGCTCACCTCTCTGTTTTATTGTTCGAGTTTTTATTCGAAATGTTGTTCTTTGCTTGAAGTTTTATTTACCGAAACTCTAGCGTTAATCACGCATGTTTAGAATCAATACTGCCGCTAGAGCCAAGAACGCCGTCATCATTAAGAACACATCGTTGTAAGCCATGATGGCTGCGTCACGTTGCATTGTGCCGAGCAAACTTGCTTGTGCTTGTTGCATCGCAGTTGCGGCATCACTTCCTGACTGAATGAAAAACGCTTGTTGTTGCTGAAGCGTCTGCCAACCAAGTTGACTCACTGAAGGTAGCGACTCCTTGATGTGTGCTAAGTGCTCACGGGTTTTGTTATCCAATAGCGTAGCGATAATCGCGATGCTGAAAGCGCCCCCTAAGTTCCGCATTACGTTGGTTAACGTTGATGCGTCTGGCGTGTCCATTTTGCTGATGTTCTTCATGGCAACCAAAGACAGCGGAACCATGATGAACGGACTACCAATAGCACGCAGAACCATAGATAAAATCAGCTGTTGCCCGCCAAAATCGATTGTCATGTGTGTATTTACGTAACAACTAAAACCGAACATCGCGAAGCCAAAGGTAACCAAGTACTTAGGCTTAATGATCTGTGTTAGCTTTGGCACAATTGGGAATATCAGAAGCTGTGGGAAACCCATCCACATTAGCACTTCACCAATTTCCATCGCGTTATATTGCTGAATTTGAGTGAGATACATCGGTAGAACATAGATAGAGCCGAGCAATGCCATTCCTAGAATCAAATAGGCGATACAAGACATCGCAAATTGCCCATCCCGCAATAGCCGCAGGTTAACCAATGGCTTCTTGTGTTGGAGTTCGTTTATCACGAAGTAAACCAAACTCACCGCCGACACGATACTCAAGCCAATAATAAAGCTCGAACTGAACCACTCTTCACGGTTACCTTCTTCTAACACCACTTCCAAACAACCTAGCCCTAATGCCATGGTGGCGATACCAAACCAATCGGCTTTTTTCAGCGTGCCAAGGTCGAGCTTTTCATCGTCCAAGCCATATCGGATCATGGTGATCACAAGCAAAGCTGGCGGAATATTGATGTAGAAAATATAGTGCCACGAGAAGTTCTCCGTCAGCCAGCCACCAAAGGTAGGGCCAATCGATGGAGCAAAGGTCGCGGTTACACCAAACAGTGCCATACCCACAGCACGCTTGTTGACCGGCAATAACTGAATCACCAGCGAGAAAGCAAGCGGGATTAGAGCACCACCACTGAAGCCTTGCATCGCGCGGAACACGATCATCGAGGTCATGTTCCAAGAGAACGAACACAACAAAGATGAAATGGTGAAAATGGCTGTCGTCCACGTGATATAACGGCGTTTACCGAGCGCTTTAGAAAGCCAACCACTGAGTGGGATAGCGATCATCTCTGCGACTAGGTAAGACGTAGAGATCCACGAGCTTTCATCCAAGGTGGCTGATAGCGCACCTTGAATATCTTTGAGAGACGAGTTGGTGATCTGAATATCCAAGATCGCCATAAACGCGCCAATCAAGCCGCCAAATAGGGCGATCCAATGGCGTCTCGAAACCTCGTCATCATCATTTGTTTGGGTGACAACACCAGCGTTACTCATGGTCTAGCCTCGTTTATCGATGGTCGCTACCACAGACAAACCAGGAAGCAGTCGACCTTTCAACTCTTGCTGATCTGGAATAGTAATTTTAACCGGTACACGTTGAACGATTTTAGTGAAGTTACCGGTCGCGTTTTCTGGTGGTAGGAGCGCAAATTTAGCGCCAGTCGCAGGGGAGAAACTGTCTACCACACCTTCAAGAGGCTGCCCCGGGAACGCATCCAGCTCTACTTCAACCGTCTGACCTTTGTGAATACCACTTAGCTGTGTCTCTTTGAAGTTGGCTTCAATCCACACTTGGTTGTTTGGTACCAAGCTCATCAGTGGTGCGCCTGCTTGAATCAGCAAGCCTTCACGTACGCTGCGTTTACCAATCACGCCATCTGCTGGCGCGTAAACTTTGGTGTAATCAAGGTTAAGCTGTGCTTGATCTCTCTGGGCTTGAGCTTCGGTCACGGATGCATTTGCTTGCTCAATCTCACTAGCGATAACGGTTAATTGGTCATTGGTTGCAACGAGGTTTGCTTTTGCTTCTTCTAAATCTGCCTGAGTTACTTTTTGTTGTGCAACCATGCTATCGACTTCATCTTGAGACGCGTAGTTACGCTTTAGTAAGCTACGAGAACGTACCACTTGTTGAATCGCGCGTTCGTATTCAGCTTGTGCAGAATCAACGCGGCTTTCTGCTTGATTGATCTTGCTACGTTGTAACGTTTGTTGTGCCACTAGATTTTTGACGTCTGATTGCACGACGCTTAAATGGGCGTTTGCTTGAGCGAGTGCTGACTGGTAATCACGGTCATCGATTTGAACCAGCAAATCACCTTCTTTAACCGATTGGTTATCACTCACATAAGACTTAACAATATAGCCAGAGACCTTAGGGCTAATATTCGTGATGTCGCCTTGTAGGTAGGCATTGTCGGTAGATTCAAAGTACTGGCCATAGCCGTACCAGTATCCAGCACCGGCTAAACCCAATGACAGCATGATCGCAGTAGCAATAAGCGGAGCTTTTTTACGTTTTTTTGTGCTTACTGATTGCGAAGCGTTATTGTTCTCTGTCATTTTTTATTTCTCATTTTGTTTTTATTTAGATGTAACGAATTGTAAATGAATTCGATTGATTGATAAGATAGGAAAAAAGGGAAACACTGTTGCAAAAATCTTACTAATATAGCTTTGGGAGAAATACGATGGACTTAAATGCTGTGACTGTTTTTACACAAGTTGTTGATTGTGGGAGTTTCACGCACGCAGCTGAAGCATTGAACATGACCAAGTCGACCGTCAGCCGAAAGCTTGACGAGCTAGAGCAACACCTAGGTGTGAGGTTGATCACTCGTTCGACACGAAGTTTAGTCTTAACTCCAGAGGGTGAGCGCTTTTATCAGTCGAGCATGCAGATGCAAGAGATCATGAACCAAGCTGAGTTAGAGGTTTCTGCCAATCAGGATTTGATCCGAGGGCAGTTGAATGTTGTGTTGCCTGTCGAATTGGGACATCAAGTATTAGCCACATACATCCACAGTTTCCTAAAAGAGCACCCAAACGTGACTTTGAACTTAGAACTGTCGAATCGAGAAGTCGACATCATTGCGGAGGGGATCGATCTTTACGCGCAAATTGGTGAGCTGGTGGATTCGAGCTTGGTTTCTCGCTACCTCACAACATCGAAGCGTGTATTGGTAGCCAGCCCTGAGTATTTAGAACAGTTCGGTGAAATCTCTTCACCCGATGACCTTAAGCCTCCATTTAGGATGATTGAGGTGGTGAACAAGGCGGCACGTCTACCTAAGTGGCATTTGCAATTAGAAGGCGGTGAGTCGATTTTGATCGATCTGCCGTGTCAGTTACGGGTGAATACCATCACGGCATGCCTAACAGCTTGTGTAGATGGGCTCGGCTTGGCGGTGCTTCCTGAATTCATTTGTCGTGAGCACTTCAAGACAGGCAAGTTGATTCGTTTGCTACCTGAATATGAGATGCCGGAAGTTTCAGTAAGCCTAGTGTATGCAGACAGGCAGTTGATGCCGAAACGTAAAAAGGTCTTTATCGACTATCTACTGACTGCCTTTCAAAATAGGAAGCAAAAGTAACGGGGAAAACCTTAGCGGTTAAGTGCTTAGGCTTCCTATTATTCGTTATTGTCTAAACCGTATCGAAGCTAACTATGATCGGGCTGCCAGTCGACGACTTGCCCATTCGCCAATATAGCTTTGACCGATAGGGCAGCAATATCGACACCGTTGTAACGAAATGCCTTGTTAGAAAAGTTAGCAATGATCTTACTCCCGTCACTGAACTCGGTTTGTTGAACATCGCCGTTTTTATCTAACCAGTCGAAATCGACTAACTGTTTATCCCATAACTGTTCGTGCATCGGTTCAAAGCCATCTTGATAGTGTTTGAGTGCTTTGATTCGCGGGCTTGAACTTGATAAAGCTTCATCTCTGGTTAAGTGAACCATCGGGGGTGTGTTGTACAGCATGGCGATTAAGTCACGTTCTGCTTGTACATTAGTGAACTTAAGGCTGTCTGAATGCCAATGGTGCGTATTGATTACTTCATCATGGAAAACGGCTTGGTATAACGGAATTCGATATTGTGGCGAAAACAGTAGCGACTTGTAGGGCTCTTTAACCTCGGCGGGTTTAAAGAAGAAGTCAGGCTTGTGGTTTGGGTACCAACGACCTAAGTAATAGGGAGACTGGCGGTTCTCTTTCATGTCTTTATCTGTCCAGCCAAAACCAACCGTTTCTAAGCCGTGTGCAAACGCGATGCCTTTTGTTGTTAGGCTGTTGCCATCTTCAGATCCTAATACTAACGATGGTTGCTCGCTAAGCCACTGCATTCGGTTGTTGAAGGCAGAAAGCATATCCGATTCGTTTGTATCGCCATTGACATTGCTGTTGCTATGACTCTTGCTATGACTGTCTATAGAGCCGCTGTAATCCTCACGCGCCATGGCGCTTGCATCAACATCTAAGAACAAGCTGTTGAAGTTGCCGAATTTCATAATGTCTTGAGCGCGCTGCTTTACGTAATCTAAATGGCAATTCGGATTGAGGTAGAATCCGTTACCTCGAAACCCTTTTTTTAGGCTGCCATCCGCTAATTCAATGGCACAACTCTCACGCATCGGCTCTGGTAATTGAGCGGTTAGCCAGTTGTCGTTCAGCTTCGCAGGAATGGCTGTGTTGTAGGAATCGTAGGTGCCGACCAGATATCCGGACTGTTTTGCCAGACCCACAGCGTTAGGTTGATAGAATGCTGGCATCCAATTATCGAATCCGAGCCAAAGTTTGCTTAAGCCTGCCTTATTTAGATTGGCTACCATGTCTGAAGACAACGCTTTTCCCCAAGTGTCTGACGAGTTTAGGTAGGGGGAGGCGTGTTCAACCAACCAATTTTTCTCATTCTGCGCTGCCAAGTATTGAGCTTTAATCGTGTTGTTTTCGAGCGTCGCAGTACCGACTGGAAATAACACCTGCAACGACTGGCTAATAGAGTCCAACAATAACTGTTTGTGGTACTGACTGAACCAATCTTTGCCCTTGGAGAGTGATGAAAGCTCTCTTTTTGCTTCCTTGGAAACGTTGAGTTTAGAGCTCTTTAGATACCAAGCTTTCAATCCCCACCAGTCACTCACATCTTGGACGCTTAGTGGATCTTTGCCAAACAAATAAACGTGGCTCGCGCCGATCAACTTACTCACATCTGGATTGCGCTTTTGCTTTGCTACAAGTGTTTCAGACTGGTCATTATTGATGCGCCAATCTCGGTATTGTTTGGCACCATCTAACCACGAGTCTCCGAGGGTGATACGAACAATAAAAGTCTGTGACTGATTGAGCATCGTAAATTGGTGTGATGCCTTCATATCAATTTTGGTCTTCTTATCAGAGGACGTATCCAACGATGCATCTGAAAAGAGCAGTTGATTGTTGGTTGCATTAATCATCTGATAGCTAATGAAGTGGTCGTTCTGTTGTGCTGTCCAAAAAGGCATCTTTAGGTCTTGAGTGGTGTTGCTTCCAGAATGGTTGTCGACTAGATAACTCCTCCAAAGCTTGTTATCTGTAGGTACACGCATGCCTTCGCTAAAAGGAAGAAATAGGGTCTGAGTTTGTTGTTCTGCAAGATCAAACCACGCCAACTCGATGGGATCGTTTCGCTTCACTTGTATATTTGAAGGGAAGCTGAACTGAAAAGTGAGTTGATCTTGATTAAGTTCTGCCTCAACGTTTACCCCACTAGGTACTAAGGTCCAAGTTGCGGTCTTTGCTGATTTAGTTTTATCGGAAAGGCCAATGACTAGATGCGTCACTTTCTGTGGTTGGCTATCAACGGTGAGAGCGCCGCTGTTAACGCTTAAGCCGTTCCAATCGATCTCTAAAGTATTCGATGAGATAGCGACGGTATTGTTGGTAGCACTGTTAGCGTTGTCGCGAATACTGCTGCCGCTAGCGCTGCTATTACTGGTTAGCGTTATTTGGCTCGCTTGTGCATTGGATGAAAACAGACAAGCTGTTGTTAAAGTTACAATGGCACAAGTAGAAAGACTGAGTGGGTGACGTACGCTGAGCATATCTAGATTCCGTAAAGGGTAAGTACGGTTATTACACCCAAGTAGCGCTAGTGCTTTGTCACCTATATGTCTCTATTTTCTGCATTACCTAGTTTCTAATCTTCTTCTGAAAGCATTCCATTAGAAAGGCACCGCGACACGCTGCACATATTGGACTTCAATCGCGCCTTGGTATTCAAACATTTCAACCGAGGCACTCAAGTGTTTGGCATTAGTCCCTAGTGGGCTTTCTGTGGGAACGGGTGCTTGCGCTGTCTTGATTGGCACTTTGTAGCCTAACAGGTTGTAGTTTTCATCGAACCATTGCCAACTCACATTGGCGTTAGGGCAGTTGTCGATCACCTTCGGTGGCGTGATCACGATATGTGGTTCGCTGAGTTTACTTTCGAGTGTTAACCATCGCTTGCTGTTGCCTAAAGTGACAACAATAGGATAGTGGTTTGAACCTATCTTTAGTTGATAAACACCAGATTCGGGTTTGATAAACATTTCACTGGTCTCAATCTCTTGATACTCATTGTTAGAAGCGAGTTGTCCATCGAGAAGGACTTTACCTTTAGGGGAGACCAGAGAGATAGGTTGTGTTTGGGTTTTCATGTCTTCACTGAGTTGTTCTGCAGCGACGTTGATTTGATAACCTTGCGATGACAGGCCGTAACGTCGAATGAAGCTAACTTGAATGTGATGTTTCGTTTCAGTGTCTTGTCTTAGTGAAGTTCCGCATTGAGTTTGGCTCAATATCTCTTGTTTCACAGGCAGCCAAAGCTCACTATCGAGTGTTTGTTGATCGAGTGCGATTTGAAGCTCTTGCCACGCGACTTGAGGTTGTTCATCAAGCAGAGATTGATACGTATGTTGCAATGGTGTGTTGGTAAACCAAGCGGCGTGACACGCAAACGGCAAAGCGCAGATCAATGCGATTAACGAAGTGACTCTCATTATGATTCCCCAGCTAAGCGGTAACCAACGCCGCGATGTGTTTCGATCTTTAGGGTTGGCAGCTTCTGGCGCAAGCGTAGGATGTGATTATCCACGGTTCGGGTACTTGGAAAGGCTTGATAACCCCAAATCTTATTGAGTAACTCATCACGATGAAACACACGACTTTGGTTCTGAACAAACAAGACCAATAACTGGAACTCTTTAGGTTTTAACGTGATCGGGTTTTCATCCAAATAAGCGATTCGTTCAGACAAGCGGACTTCAATGTTGGCGTAATTTAGTTGGCTCACCCCTAACGGACGAAGTTGGGTAATGACTCGAGCAAGCAACTCCTCGTTTGAGAAAGGTTTAGTGACGTAATC
Organism: Vibrio sp. 10N.286.48.F5; assembly: GCF_041469785.1. Taxonomy (NCBI): domain Bacteria; kingdom Pseudomonadati; phylum Pseudomonadota; class Gammaproteobacteria; order Vibrionales; family Vibrionaceae; genus Vibrio; species Vibrio sp. 10N.286.48.F5. The sequence goes on from NZ_JBFRLG010000022.1 coordinate 53,545, forward strand.
TTTGGCACCTGCCATTAAGCCTTCTACGCGTTGCTGGACTTCCACTTTAGCCGTTAACACAATCACAGGAAGCGCTTTGAGGAGTAGCCAATTCGGCAGGTGTCGCAAGCTGTCACCGTCTTCGAGTTGTCGATCCAGTATCACTAGATCGGCGCGGAACCATTGCTTACTGGCACTCTCTGAATCCTTCGCCCAAAGGCATGGGTAACCATTGGATTCAAAGAAGCTGACGAGGCCTTGTCCAAGCAGTTGGTCGTCTTCAATCAGCAGTAGGGTGTTCATAAGCAATTTCCAAAATACATCGGGTTGGGTTACGAAGAATAATGAGGCGGCCATTCGCTTGCTTCATCAAGTGCTCGACAATAGTCAGGCCAATGCCCATGTTATCCAGTTCGTGCGTTTCACTTGGCGTGACACCAGACATGAGCCGTTGTATCGGTGAAGGGAAGTGCCCCTCGTCTTGTACCTCAATCGTCAGCTTGTCACCGAGTTCGACCTTTACCAAAACCTCACCTTTACCATGTTGTTTGGCATTCTTGATTAGATTATCCAAGCAGATGGTTAGCCAGTAATAGGGAAGGTTCAGTTCAACTTCACGCACTTCACATTGATAAGAAATATTGTGCTTTTCACAGACATGATCGAGCCACTCTTCTAATGAAGCGTTTTGCTTCAACAAAGGCTCTGACTGATCCGAACTTAGGTACACTTTGCTGTTTTCGGTGAGCTGAGAAAGCCTTTGATAGTCAGATATTAAACGCCAAACCGCACTTTGAGTTTCATCAGAAAAGTCATCGTAGCGATTTCTAAACATTTCGACGGTTAAGCCTAGGCTAGTAATAGGCGTGCGCAGTTCATGAGTAAGAAGCTGTAAAACGAACTGCCTCTCTTTTCGTTGTTTTGTTCTTAGGTATAAGACTCTAGCGAGCCCGGAAAGCAACGTTAGCAGCAATGTAAAGATCAAGGTTTTCATGATCAGATTGTCATTGCTAGGCTCGTTTAAGCACACGTTACTGTAACGAAAAGTACAGGTTTCACCTGCCAAAGATACCTCTTGTTGCTCTGCGATAGGTTGCCAAACATCTAAGGGAATAGCTTTCCAGCCTTGTTCGCCACTTAACCAAAGCACATCATCTTGTTGCCAAGCGCGGTATCCATTGAGCAGTGCTTCTCTGCCTTGTGCACTTAGGCTTTCTAGTTTGTTATATAAAGGGTGCTGAGGGTTGGTAAGACTCAAAAATGGGCGTATCTGCTCGGTCACATCTGGGTAAGCGGCTAAATAACGACCAGCAAAGCTGCCACCGGCAGGGTGACGTTTGGAGTGTGCTGCAAACCAAATCGAATCCAATGTTTGTTGCTGACACAGAGCGAGCTCGAACTCGATGGCTTCATGTAATGAAGGGTTACTGCTTTCAATCGCTTGGCAGTGATCTTGTATTGACGCTAACGCTGCGATGTCGTCCCAACTGAATTGGTTGAAATCAGGATAGCGGCTATTTTCATGGAGCAGAACTTTTGGATACTGAGCCAACTCTTGTTGAGATACTAAGAGTGGGGATGATTGCCAGCTCAGTTGATACAGAGTTTGCCACTTATCTTGCAAACTTTGGGCATTGACTAGGGTTGGGAGCCAAAAGATCAAGCAAAGAGCTAATGTAAACCTGCGCATCCAATCATTCTCGTTAAAAGTCGTGGGGCGAGTCTAAAGAGTTTTGGGCGCGATTTGTAACCTGAATGTCAACAAGTGTTCTTTTAACAACAAATTGTCGAGTGGGTCATGCTTTTAAATAATAAAGTACAAATACAGTAAGTATCATTTATTTGAAATAAAATAGATAATTGTGTACTTACTGTCATTATTGGGCGAAATGAGGGGACTATACTGGGCTCATACCTAATAAGAGGAACCATCATGAAACTCATCATCAAATCAGTATTGGCAATCAGTATTTTGGCTACAGGCTCTGCTCATGCGTTCGAATTAACCAGCAACGATATTCAAGAAGGTCACCCAATGGCAAAGACTTTTGAATACTCTAGTTGGGGTTGTGACGGCGATAATCAATCACCACAATTGATGTGGAAAGATGCACCAGCAGGTACCAAAAGCTTTGCTATCACAGCTTATGATCCAGATGCACCGACTGAAAGTGGCTTCTGGCATTGGGTTGCGTTTGATATCCCTGCAACTGTGAACGAGCTACCTCGCGGTGTCGACATCTCTAAAGTCGGTGGCAAAGAAGGTCGCATTGATTACGGTACAGTTGGCTACGGTGGCGTTTGTCCTCCAGAAAAAGATGGTATGCACCGTTACCAGTTCACGGTTTGGGCATTACCAACGGACAAACTTAACCTCGACGAAAATACGCCGTCGGCTGTGGTTGGATTCACGTTGAACAGCATGGCTTTAGACAAAGCTAAACTGACCGCAACTTATACACGTTAATAGCTTATGTACGTTAAAGCTTATACACGTACATAATAAGTAAACAAGGGGATGAGATGAATCATCAATATCAAGTGACGATCTTTCGTGCAGAGCAGTTACAAAAACTGCGTAATGTGAGGATTCTATCCCCTAGTATCATTCAGATTATTACAGGCAGTAAGCGCCTGTTTTGGAAAGATTCAGCGGCAGAGCTCTCACATTCTGAGCTGTTGTTTTGTGAGGCATCAGCTTCACTAAGTTTTGAGAACATGCCCCACAAAGGGCGCTTCTTGTCGCGAGTGTTCAGCTTTCAATTCCAACCTTCTCAGGCGATGCTTGATTTAAGTGAGGAACGGTCGAATGATCTGGGACTGCCTACAGTAAAAGTGGATCGAAACTTACAAGACTCACTCAATGCTCTGTTCTCTTTTGATACACAGAGCATGAGCAAAGAGACTCAACAGTTTTGGTTGCAGGGCTTGTACCAGCAATTAGCTGAAAAAGGGGTGTTGCATCTATTGTTTGTCAGTGCCAACGTCTCGTTTAGCCAAAAGCTCAGCCATTACCTTTCACATTCACCAGATGAGAAACATCCATTAGAGTCGGTGGCGGAGCGTTTTGCGATGAGCCGAGCCACATTGATTCGGAAGCTCAAACTGGAAGGCATGCAATATCGAGAGGTACTGGCTGAAGTTCGCTTGAGTCACGCGCTTTATCTGATGCAAAACGGACAGCAGAATGTGGCGATGTTGGCTCAGTCTTGCGGTTACCAATCGGAAGGGCGTTTTAGTCAGCGCTTTAAAGGCAAATTTGGTTTGTCGCCAAGTGAATACATCAAAACCGTCGTCAGCCATAGAGTCGCGAGCAAATAAAGTCGCGATACCATAATCATTCTGTTTGCCTAAACGCTCACTTTCTTATCTCGTGCTGCCAATGCCGCGAAAATCGTGCACGCAAAGGCAACAGATGCGATCAACAGAATCGGCACACTCCAAGAATCTGTCTGAGCATGAAGCTTACCCACCAGCGTTGGACCAGTGGCTGCCAACGCATAACCGATTCCCTGAGCCATACCCGACAATGATGCGGCTTGGCTGCTATTCGATGTACGCAAGCCAACAAAAGAGAGCGCGATAATAAATGTCGAGCAGTTGGCTAATCCAAACAGTCCCACCCAAAAGATCGCAAACTCAGGCAAATACAGAAGACCAATCAATCCAACAAATACACTCGATGCACACAGAGTGATGAGCCATTGTTGATTGTCACTTTTGGCTAAGAACGGCAGTAACAGCAGCCCTGGAACCATAGTCGAAAATTGCAGAAATCCATAAATGTAGCCTGCATCGATTTCGCTGTAGCCAAGATCGTTCAATATCTGTGGCAACCAGCCAGCCAAAGAGTAGAAGGTAAATGAGTTAAGCCCAAGCGCTAACGTTACTTGCCACGCTACGCCGCTTTTAATCATCTGTTTCATCGGCAGAGGTTTGTCTTGTTGCTTGTTATTGCTGGCCGAAGATGAGCGTTTTCTGATTTTAGGCAACCAGATCATCAAAGCTAATATTGGAAATACCAAGTTCATTAACAGCGCTAATTGCCAACCCGTGATCGTAAATAAGGTTAGATTTGAAAACGGCACCATCAAACTTGAGCCTAACGTCGACCCGATGCCCATCGTAAAGATGTACAGAGAAGTCACAGTAGCGATGCGTGTCGGGAAGCTAACTTTCACTACTACAGGCAACAACACATTACCAATCGCGATACCAAGCCCGATCATCACCGTGCCGATATACAAGGTTGGGGTTAACCCAGCAGAGCGCAGTGTAATACCCGTAGTGATCAGAACTAAGCCTAATAACAGGCTAGGCTCTAGACCAATTCGTTGGGATATCTTGGTGACTAATGGTGAGAATAAGGCAAAAGTTAACAGTGGCAAAGCTGTTAAGAAGCCAGCAGCCGACGACGTAAGGTTGAGGCCTTCCATAACCTGAGAAAGCACAGGAGCCAAGCTCGTAAAAGGCCCACGAAGGTTAAGTGCTAGGAATAGAATCCCTAACATGACGAAAATGCTATTACGAAGAGAGGCGCTCATAGGTTGTTCTACTGTTTGCTTATGAGAAGACAGGCTAGCCTACAGATCATTGAATGATTACACAAATACCGTTTAAATAGGTTTACTAATGATTGAACCTGCGCAGTACGCGCTTAGCCAGAAAAGTCACCCATGACTGTATTAAATATCGACAAGCTCATCTCGGACTTCCCACTGCTTCAACAATTGATTGCATTGGAAGAAGTGGTTTGGTTTAACCCAAATGTGACGACTCTGGAGCGCGGTTTGCTTTATGTGGGTTTAGGCGAACAAGATATTCACGATGCGAGCATGAGGCTGCAAAGGTTTGCTCCTTATCTAGCCAAGGCGTTTCCTGAAACTCAAGCGACCAATGGCATCATCGAGTCTGAGCTTGTTGACATTCCATCTATGAAATCAGCATTGGGAGCACATTATCAGCAGCCAATAAAAGGGCGTTTGATGATGAAGAAAGACAGCCATTTGCCGATTTCAGGTTCAATCAAAGCGCGTGGTGGTATTTATGAAGTACTAACACATTTTATAAATTAAGCTTCTTAGATGTTCTAACTATCAGTTAGGTTGAGTGGCATTCAACTTGATAGGGATTGAGCAATGCAGACGGACAAAGTGATACAGACAAGACACATAAACACACCAGAAAAATTACTCCAGCGTTTAGATGCTATTGGGGAGTCTTTGGAAGCATCGGGTAAGGCTCATGCTTTGCTGGGATTGGGCTCAGTAGGTATTGAAACAGAACGACTTGATCAGTACTCAGATGTCGATTTTTTCGCAATAGTGCAAACAGGGCACAAGCAGTATTTCTTAGACAGTTTGCATTGGCTATCTGATATTCACTCAATCGACTACGCAGTGAGAAATACCGTCGATGGCTATAAAGTTCTGTACGCTGACGGAATCTTTTGTGAGTTTGCAGTGTTTGAACCCCACGAGTTAGCGCACATTCCGTTTGCTGAAGGGCGTATTGTTTGGCAGCAACATGAATTTGATACACAGTGTTGTGTTTCACCAATAAAAGGGGAGACAGACACTAATTCCCAAGATTGGATCATTGGTGAGGCTCTAACCAATCTTTATGTGGGTATGTCTCGTTATAACCGAGGCGAAAAGCTGTCGGGCAGTCGGTTCGTTCAATCTTACGCACTCGATCGTTTGATCGATCTTGTGGATCAAACTGAACAGTCTGAGCCTGAATTCGTTGATGAATTTATGTCGGATAGAAGGCTAGAAGCACGCTTCCCTAAGTTTGCCCAATTGCTACCAACCTTTACCCAAGGCTACGAGCGCACCGCTGAATCGGCACTTGCCCAACTAGCATTCCTCAACACCCACTTCGCAGTCAACCAAGCCATGTGTGACCGAATCTCTGAACTGTGTTCCAGTAAAGATTAAGCTTATAGCGTGTGAATCCCCAAGCCTAACTGACACCACCTTTCAGATGATAAGCGGCGGGCAACCTAATTGAGCTCTCGAATTATTATTCTTAAGCACTAAACCCGTACGCTTTTGTTTACTCTTCAAGACCGTGACTGTTCGTGTTTACTCCGCTTATCACTGGATGTCGTCAGCCAAATAAAATACAATCGAACAATGTTTTATTAATTCGTGCTTTATCATTATGATGAGAAACTTACTCATATTCATCGTTAGCCTGTTCTTCTTAACAGCCTGTTCTTCAACGAGTAATCATCAGCTAGACGACGAGACATTGAGCAACGAAGACGCTATGTCGAAAAGTATAGAGGGAGAGAGTAATCTCGAGACTTCAAAGGATACAAACGCTGAGACCAGCGTTGATTCTTCCCATGATTCAATCGTTAATCATCAACCACTCACTAACCTTGATTCAAATAAAGACACGATAGCTCACGCCAATGCAGAGCCAGAATCAGTGGAGCCTTCTCAAATAGAAGCGACAGAAACAACTGAAAGCGATGCTAAGAGTGGCGGTGAAAAAGGCATCGGAAGCTATTTTATTCGTCATAATAAACCGACTAAGACGGTGATTAAATCACTAGAGGGCGTGACAGATGCATTGAACGTCATGACGTTTGGGATATTTGCCACCGGTAACGGTTAAATCGTTAACCTAGAACGACAACCTAATAGATAGAATGAAACGTGAAGGCGAGCCAGATGGTTCGCCTTTTTTGGTCTTCTAAATCTGGCCACCATTCTTCCTAAGAATCGTGTTCACTTATCTGAGCGCTGAGTCAGGCGACGGTTAACGAAAATAGGAATTATTAGTTCTGGAAGGGAGTCGCCGAATTTACCCTGTTTGACTTGTTATATGCATCAAGGGTTCTAATACTCATCCCAAAGTAAGCAATGAAATCTAATCTTACAAAGACAACTCTTATATTCACTTACGAGCATAGTAAGATGTTTGCTGTTAAGTAGGTTTAGGTTTAGTTATCAATATTCTAGGGAAGAAAAATGAAGAATAAGAGTGTGTTTTTAAGTGCCGCATTGGTGATGTTGTCAGCTCATGCAAATGCATCAGATGCGAACCATGAGTCTGTATCAGATGGAGTTATCGCAGAACAAAGAGCGAAGCTTTCTGAAAATACCCAAGGACAAGGTTTTGGACCGCAAGCTCCACGAGATTTGGGTTCATTAGAAGGTAAAAATACTAGGCTGTTCTCGGATGCCCCTGATTCAACAGCGATGAACTTATGTAATATTCACTTCCATAAAAATGCTGAGCATAAAGGTGGAGAGTTTACTCAATACGCTGGTAACGGTGATGGTAAGGGATTCCAGAGTGGCTTTAAATACACAGGCAAGCTGAGTTCTGCTGAGCTGAAACCATTTGAGGGCAAGGTTTGTCCGAGCGAGCATGGTTCTTTGCATTCGGGTGACACCATTGAAGTTCACTATGTTTATTCAACGGCGCAAGTTGAACCGGGTGAAACACTGGGTGCTTGTTTTAACGATGCGATTACCAACCCGCAACTGCGTGTAGAAACCCAAGTTTACGTATTAGTGAATGACGACAAAGCACCCGACTTTGAAGCGCTCGCTAAACATTCAAAAGTGAACGGCTTACACCAAGCACCAAACATCCCACAAGATACGGGCTCAGCGATCCAATACGCAGGCTCTACAACGGGTCCTGGTTATAATGAGCAAGGTTCACCTTTCCAAGTAACATGGAGCGTTAGACCACAAGTCGCGAAAGTAAATATCGCGACAGTAGGTAGCTGGTGTGAAGGCAATGACTTTAACGAAGATCACGCCCACGGTGTGAGAAATTTGGTGGTTAACCCTGAGTTGTTATCACCCATTCGTAACGACTAAACGATTCTGGCGAACAAAATGATTAAGGCGAGCCAATAGGTTCGCCTTTTTTGTGCCCTAACGAAAAGTACTTAGGTTTAGGTTTAATTAAGTCTGGTGGGTAAATTACGTGCGACACTTATTCAATACATGAGTTGTGTAAATCGTATTTAGTAAAAAACGTTCTTTACCAGAATCGAAGCTCCATGATACGTTCATGATCAATTATGTTGGGTTATAGAAAAGGACAGTCCAATGTCATTAGAAAGTGCGATTACATTCTTTATTGCCATGTTTGTATTTGGTATTACTCCGGGGCCTGGCGTCTTTGCCATTTTAGCTCGTGCTATGGTTCAAGGATGGCGAAAGTGCGTCACGCTTTCGTTAGGTATGATATGCAGTGATCTTATTTACCTTGCGCTTGCCTGTTTCGGTCTAGCAACGATTGCCGAGAATTGGTCGATTGCGTTTGAGGTGATTCGCTATGTTGGTGCAGCTTATTTGATTTACTTGGGCTATAAGATGTTTAAGATCTTACCTGAAGTGCAAGGCTCAGCTGAACTCGCCGCCAAACAGAGTCAGAAATCCGAACTCGCGAGTTTCGCGCAAGGCTTTTTGATTTCAGCATCAAACCCTAAAGTGATTCTGTTTTATATTTCGTTCTTGCCGACTTTTATTGATCTGACTGTTCTGCGCTCACAAGATATCGTATTAGTTTCTGCTTTAGCATCTGTTGCTCTGATGTCAGGCTTAATACTTATCGCTGTGGGCGCGGGCAGAATGGCAGGTTTGTTAAAAACGCCACGCGCACATAAAAGGTTAAACCAAAGTGCTGGTGGAATAATGATTGCTGCTGGCTCATATTTGGCGATCAATCGATAAATACGAATCTTTAAACAAAAAGGCGAACCGATGGGTTCGCCTTTTTAGTTGGATATAAATGCCATCGTTTAAACAGAGACTTGTTTGTTAGTCACAATGGTGCAATTATTTAACGAGTGATATTACTCAGATGCATGTCTTATGATGACTATCGAACAACAGCTTTCTCGGCTGGATCTAAACTTATTGGTGTCGTTAAGTGTTTTAATCAAAGAGAGGAACGTAACGCGAACTCACGCCAACCGATAAACAGCCTGTGGTTCGAATGAACCGAGACACTTACTACTCAATGGCTGTGATTAACGTTTCGCAAGGCGCGACGATTACGCTACCTGAGATTCCTGAAGGCAAATACATGTCGATGGAAGTGATTACAGAAGACCACCGCATTCAGCCAATGCAATACGGTTCTGGTACGTTTGATCTTTCTACTCATAGTGGAGACCACGTGTATGTCATCGTTCGTACTGATGCGACGTTCACCAAAGATGAAGTTCATAAAATCCAAGATCAGATGAGCATTGATGCAAAAGCAGACGGCAAATTTATGGCAATGCAAGTGGATGAGAAATCATTCGATGAGGTAGAGAAAAACCTTAAAATGGAAATGCCGAAACTACTGAAACGCGATGGTGCTCAGGCGACGTTTGGTATGTTTACCAGCCCTGAAGATGCTTCAAAAGAGATGTTTACCAAAGAGAAGTACGCAGTGGGCGCGGCTATCGGTTGGGGTGGCGCGCAGTTAGATGACAATATTTACGAAGTCTCTGGTAACTTCCCAGCAGACACTTGTCATCAGGCAACCTTTGATGATCCTAAGAACCAAGCGTTTTGGTCGGTAACGGTCTACAACAAGCAAGGTTTCATGTTTGGTGAAGTGGCGAACGTAAGCTCAAACACGGCTGAGAAAAATGCAGACGGCACTTACACCGTAAGCTTTGGTTGTGGTGATGATGCAGTAAACAACATCAAAACAGAAAACGATTCTGGTGTGTTTAACTTAGCTTTCCGTCATTACATTCCAAGCCAAAAAGTACGTGATGGATTCCGAGTGCTTCCTTACGTTAAAGCAGTGAACTAATGTTGCGATAGTCGTACAACGATTGATAGATACGCGCTATTACCCATGGTAGTGGCGCGTTTTTTATGGGTTCTATTTTGTTTCTTGCTTTCTTAGGTGGAGAAACAGAAAGACCAAGTCAAAAAATGGTCTAACTTTGGTTATACGCAGCGTGCCTCAGTTCAAATAAATCAATTAAACCTTCTTCCATCGATACTTTCAGTTGCACCACGCATTTGATCGAATTTAAACCCGCTGACACCTTATGTGATAACGCTTCCAGTTATCTTTTCAGCCTCTAAAGGGAACAAATACCACAACCAGCGTTATAAAAAGCGATAGCCGTGGAGTGTTATGAGTCCTATTTGAGGTGTATAGTTATAGGTAATTCATTGGGTTATTGAATGTTTAAGTTATCAAAAGATGCGGATGTCATGAAGAAAAACGGATTTACTTTAATGGAATTAATCATCGTGATCGTGATACTCGGAGTATTAGCGGTAACGGCTGCTCCAAGATTCCTTGGTATTCAGGAATCAGCGAGAGAAACGGTACTTGAAGGTGTTGCGGGTGCGATGGAAGGCGTGATCACGCAAGTGACTTCTAAAGCTATTATCGCAGGGCTTGATCCTGACGCAACAAACCCAGGTGATCAGAGCAACTACGTAATCGATTTTGGTATCGGTAGAGTTGAAGTCGACTGGGGAACACTTTGTCCTGAAAGTGAAGGTGAATCAGGAGATGCGTTAAATATGCTCGATTTCCTAACTTTGTCGGATGATGACAGCATCATCTCTGAATTAGGTAACAGACACACGGTAGTGGGATATACTCAGCCATTTAGTCAAGCTGACCTTAACAGCAATAACATAACTGATGATGCCTTACCTTCAGGTTGTTATGTTCTTTATGACTCTTTTGGCGGCAGGACAAGTGGAGACACATGTCCAGTAGATGGTTGTGAGTGTACAGTTCGGGTAATGAACGATGAGTGTTAAACCAAGGACATTATCTGGTTTATAGAAATTTAATAAAAAAGCGCGTTATTGCCGAGTAGCAAT
>NZ_JBFRLG010000022.1:65095-95141 GCF_041469785.1 Vibrio sp. 10N.286.48.F5
ATTGCCGAGTAGCAATAACGCGCTTTTTTGTATTAGCTTATAGGTCTATCTTAGTTTAACAATGGAGTACTTGCTGGTGGCAAGTCACGCTTCTTAATTACGTATCGCAAGCGAAGCAACATAAACGCAGCTGATACGCTTAATCCCGTCAGAATACCAATCCAGAAGCCTTCTTCACCCATTGCAGGCACAATGTGGTCTGTTAGGCCCAATACCATGCCCAGTGGTAATGCTAAGCCCCAGTATGAAGCGATAGCTAAGATCATTGGTATCTTAGTATCTTTATAGCCACGCAGTGCGCCGTTAGCAGACGTTTGCAATGCATCACTGAATTGGTACATAGCAGTAAAGGTCAACAATACCGCTGCCGTTGCGCTTATCGCAGGGTCAGTGGTGTAAAGCCTAATGATCCACTCTGGGAATAGCAGGAACATCGCAACCGAAAGCAATGAAATCAATGCTGCAACCAAGATACCGACTTTGCTACGTTCAATCGCGCCTAGTTCGTCCTTTTCGCCAAGAGCGTGTCCAACACGAATCGTAATACCAAATGAAATACTCATAGGAATCACGTAAGTTAGGCTGGAAATGTTAAGTGCAATTTGAGCTGCTGCTACGTTCTCAGCACCAATACGACCAATCATCAGTGCGATAACCGCAAAGATACTGCCACACACTGCAATGTTCATCCCGATAGGTAAACCTAACCTTAAAAGATGAAGCATCTCTTTTGCTTTTGGCTTAGCGTCTGCAAAGCTGATGATGGTTTTGTAATGATGATGGCCTTTAATGTAGGAATACAGCATTCCCGACATTAGCCAATACACTAAGCTCGTTGCCCAGCCACAGCCAACAGCACCCATTTCAGGGAAACCAAACTTACCGTAGATAAGCACGTAGTTGACCGGAATGTTAATCAGCAAACCAATTACCGAAATGATCATCGGCACTTTGGTGTTGTTCATACCTTCACAGAAGCCGTTCAAGGTGTAGAACAGGGCAATACCCGGAACACCAAAGGCTAGGGCAAACGCATAGTCACTGCCGATAGGGATGATTTCAGCGGCAACACCAATCCATTCTAGGATCGGTTTCGCACTCACTAAGTAAGCGATAAGCAGCACACTCGCGATTAATGCCAACCAAACCATCTGGAAGAATTCAACAGAGATACTTTGAAAGTCACGTGCGCCACGGTGGTAAGCGACAACAGGCGTTAACGCCATAATCACGCCACGTAGTAGCAGTAATACAGGAATCCAAAGGCTGGTGCCGAGCGCAATAGCGGCAAGATCGGCAGGACTTACTTGGCCAGCCATTGTCGTATCGACAAATCCCATCGCTTGGGTAGCTATTTGAGTCAAAATGATTGGAATCGAAAGATGCATAAGCGCACCCGATTCACGAGTAAAAGGACGAAGTTTCGTTAGCATGGAAGTTCACAACACCAATATAAATACACGAATGATGGCAGGATGGCCGGTGTGCATTTTAGGATGTGCCCCGTTGGGCGGGCGACAATATAAACACCTTACCGTATAGGGTCAAGCATTGGATTTATAGAGTTTAACTTGCTTTGATATTCGGATAGGTTCTGAAGGTCAAAACACAGCGCCAACGCACGTAAGTTAATGATTTATTGGGAATCATACTCGACCGATAAATTCTATATTTACCACGCTAATCACTAAGCTAGCGGTATAAATGATTGTTATGGAAAGACAAAGGCTAGTACAATTGGTGGCATAAGGAACTAGATGGAAAGATTCTGTTAAATGCAGCATTTTTCGGTCTAATAGCTGTTATGTTTTTAAAGTAGGAGTGTAAATTTGGACTTTGGTATTCTTAATAGCGTTGTAACGCTACTTGTAGGCAGTGTTGCATTAGTTATCTATTGGTTAAACAAGAAAAATGAAAAAGCCAGTGCCGCGACTATTGTTGTGATGGATATACGGCATGCTGAGTCGGTAGTTCAGTCAATTCTCGAGAGAAATCAGATAGATATTACAACGAAAGATGTTCTTTCGGAGAATAACTGGTCTAAATATAAACACTTGTTCGCAAATGATTTCTCTCAAGATGATTTTGCGGCATTTAATAGGTTCTTTGAATCTTGTGTGGAAATGTCAGATGCCCGCATGAGATTACGAGAGGTCTTTTACACAAGCATCAACGCCAAAGCACAAGTTTTACAAGAAAGAATACATAGCATTGAGAACTTGTCTTCCCCAGAAGGTCAGCAGTTAGCTGAGCAAATTCACCATGATGTAAATAACGGTCACCGAGTATTTGACCCTAATGAGCCTAAAGACCGAATAATGCGTAACTTACAAATGATGGGGCGATTATCCAATACTTCATCCTTTGACAAGCTTAAAAAATATAGTGGCTCTAAAACATAACAAGTCGTTAAAGTGCGACCATCAACGTATGGCATTTTCGCTTCGCTGATTGTAGTGCCAAATCGTATAGCACCAAGCTTAATGTTAGGATAATAAGGAGAAGTTGAGTTGATATTCGGAGAAATTGAGTCATTTTTATCTTTAGTTGAAAGGGTAATCAAGCCTTTCAAAAAGAGTGACAAAACACTTCAGGAATTCTTATCTACTCGTCTAGTTAGTATTTTTGAAGCTCATGGAGTTCATAGAAATCAAATTCCTAATATTATCGGGCATGGTTTAACACTCCATGATGTTAGTAGTGACGAATATCTTCTTGAAAAGCTAAATAACGAAGTTCTGGCTTCTACTTGTAAGCTATTCGGTATAAACCGAGATTGGTTAGACGGATCATCAAAAGAGGTATACCCGACTTATAACTTTTATAAAGACCCGCAGAAGTTTAGTGATTTTCTTTCTGGACTAATAGCAGAATGCGGAAGTGAGAATCTTGAAGGAGTGTTACTGACAGTTGATAAAATTGACAGAGGAATAGAATCAGTCCTCATTCTTCAAGAGACTCTAGGTCATATCAATAATAAGCCTTACTTCCGTTATTATATCTGTAGTGGGTGGGTATTTTCTTACTGGAAGTCACGAGGCTATATAGCTGCAAGTATTGCGATGTGCTGGAAAAATCAAGTATATGTCAGAGGGCTATATCTAGATACGTCAACGGTCAGTTGTTATGCTAGTGGTGAATGTTTATTAGACTTTGGCCAAGACGGCATCCATTTTCCTTATGGTGTTCGATGGTACCCAGAAGATTTGGTTGAACAACCAGATGTGTACCTGAAAAACGTAGACCCAGAAGAAAATAAGTTTGGCTTAGATGCTGCATTATCTTTATGGTTTCAGTTAAAGAATCAAGGCTTCCTCGATACCGGTTACCCTGACGGCACAGTTATTAAAAAGTTTAGCGAAGCCCGTGAAAAATTAACTTAACAAACGACTTTAGCGCCAACAGCAACTTGGCGCTATCTACCCTTTGCATACCATCATCTCTTAGCTTCAAATCTGGCCGCGTGTAAACCTCCTATTGCCACAACGCCAGCAGAAAAACAAAAAGACCAATCCCAAGCGTGACTTTTAAAAGCAAGCCAAGAGGGGCTCCACCTTTTGGTGCTTTGTTGCAACATCCCATAATTGTTTCCTCATTCATCGTTGGATTCATTTCACCTTAAACCTTTCCCTTACGGTAAGGTCAATGCATTTGTTGACGTTGAATTTCAGACAACAAAAAAGCGAACCAAGTGGTTCGCTTTTGTTTATCTAAAATCTACAAAAATTAGTCTTCGTAGTTATCGATGCTTGGGCAAGAACAGATTAGGTTACGGTCGCCGTATACGTTGTCTACACGGTTAACTGTTGGCCAGTACTTCGAGTTCTTCGTTGCTTTCGATGGGAAGCAAGCCAGTTCGCGAGAGTAAGGGCGATCCCATTCTGCGCCTGAAAGGTCAACTTGTGTGTGCGGTGCGTTCACTAGAGGGTTGTTATCTAGTGGCCATTCACCCGCTTTCACTGCTGCCATTTCGTGACGGATTGCGATCATCGCTTCACAGAAACGGTCTAGCTCTTCTAAATCTTCTGACTCAGTTGGCTCAACCATTAGTGTGCCAGCTACTGGGAAAGACATAGTAGGCGCGTGGAAACCGAAGTCCATTAGACGCTTAGCAATATCTTCTTCGCTGATGCCTGTGTCTTCTTTAAGCGGACGAATATCGATAATACATTCGTGAGCTACGCGGCCGTTAGTGCCACGGTAAAGAACAGGGTAGTGAGGACGTAGTTTCTCCATCACGTAGTTCGCGTTTAGAATCGCAACTTTAGTCGCGTCCGTAAGGCCAGGTTCGCCCATCATTGCGATGTAAGCCCAAGAGATAGGTAGGATTGAAGCACTACCTAAATCTGCTGCTGATACCGCGTAGTCAGAACCTTGGACACCGTTTTCGATGTGACCCGGTAGGAAAGGTGCTAGGTGCGATTTAACACCGATAGGACCCATACCCGGACCGCCACCACCGTGTGGAATACAGAATGTTTTGTGTAGGTTCAAGTGAGATACGTCTGAACCGATGAAGCCAGGTGAAGTTAGACCTACTTGAGCGTTCATGTTCGCGCCGTCTAGGTAAACCTGACCACCCGCTGCGTGAACTTGTTCACACACTTCTTTCACTTGCTCTTCGTATACGCCGTGCGTAGAAGGGTAAGTGATCATGATGCTTGATAGGTTTTCTTTGTGCTTCTCGATTTTCGCTGCTAGGTCTGTCATGTCGATGTTGCCATCTTCATCACACTTAACAACCACTACCTTCATTGAAACCATTGATGCTGTAGCAGGGTTAGTACCATGCGCAGAGCTTGGAATCAGACAAACGTTACGGTGAGCTTCACCGCGGCTTGCATGGTAACGTTGAATTGCGATTAGACCTGCGTATTCGCCAGATGCACCAGAGTTAGGCTGTAGTGAGAAATCGTCGTAACCAGTGATTTCACATAGCTTCTCTTTAAGATCTTTTGCTAGTGCCGTGTAACCAGCAGCTTGCTCTAGAGGTGCGAATGGGTGAATTGAACCAAACTCAGGCCATGTTACTGGAATCATCTCAGCAGCAGCGTTCAGCTTCATCGTACAGCTGCCCAGTGGGATCATGCCGTGCGTTAGTGAGAAGTCTTTGTTCTCAAGCTGTTTTAGGTAACGCATCATTTGCGTTTCGCTGTGGTGCGTGTTGAACACTGGGTGAGTTAGGAACTCTGATTCACGACGACAGTTTTCTGGAATTGCCGCAAACTCATTTGATGCAATGTCAGAAGATAGCGCTTGAACGTCTTCTTTTACGTCGAAGATAGCGAATAGGGCATTCACGTCGTCGACTGTGGTTGTTTCATCTAAGCTGATACCGATCTTACCTTTAAGAAGGCGCAAGTTGATGTTTGCTGCTTGTGCTTTCGCGTACAGTGCATCTGTCTTCTCTTCAGAGTTGATTGTGATGGTATCGAAGAAGCTGTTGTTTGTTAGCTCGTAACCCGCTTTAGTCAGGCCAGCCGCTAGGATAGCTGTCATGTGGTGTGTACGACGAGCGATAGTACGTAGGCCTTCTGCACCGTGGTAAACCGCGTAGAAAGACGCCATGTTTGCTAGAAGTGCTTGAGCTGTACAGATGTTCGATGTCGCTTTCTCGCGGCGGATGTGTTGCTCACGAGTTTGCATTGCCATACGTAGCGCTTGGTTACCGTGAGTATCGATAGAAACACCGATTACACGACCTGGCATTGTACGCTTATGCTTTTCACGAGTACCCATGAATGCAGCGTGTGGACCGCCGTACCCCATAGGAACGCCGAAACGTTGTGCTGAACCGATTACTACGTCTGCGCCCATTTCGCCAGCTGGCTTGAGTAGAGCTGAAGCAAGTAGGTCTGTAGCTACTGTTACCAGTGTTTTGTTTGCTTGAGCTTTCGCAATGATGTCTGTTAGGTCACGAACTTCGCCCGTTGTACCAGGGTATTGAACTAATGCACCAAATACGTCTTGCTCTGGAAGTGTTTCAAGAGCGCCAACCATTACTTCAAAACCGATGTACTCAGCACGAGTTTTAACAACTTCTAGTGTTTGAGGGTGAACATCGTCAGCAACGAAGAATACTTTGCTCTTGCTTTTACCAGCACGCTTACACAGTGTCATTGCTTCGCCAGCCGCTGTCGCTTCGTCAAGAAGAGACGCGTTCGCGATTTCCATACCTGTAAGGTCCATTACCATTTGTTGGTAATTCAGTAGAGCTTCAAGACGACCTTGAGAAATCTCTGGTTGGTATGGTGTGTAAGCTGTGTACCAGCCTGGGTTCTCTAAAACGTTACGTAGAATAACGTTTGGAGTGAATGTGTTGTAGTAGCCTTGGCCAATGAAAGTACGTTTCACTTGGTTTAGGTTAGCGATCTCTTTTAGAGAGGTCAGCATGTCCATTTCGCTCAGTGGCGCAGCAAGTGTCATTGGTTTTTCAAGACGGATTTGTGCAGGAACCGTTTCGTCGATCAGTGCGTCTAGGCTAGTCGCGTTGATCGCTTCAAGCATTTTTTGCTGGTCTGCTTTATTTGGGCCGTTATGACGAGCAACAAACTCGTTTTGTGTACCCAAGTCTTTCAGTAATTGGCTTTGAAGTAATTCAGTCATGATATCGTTCTACTTTCTCTCTGGAGCCGTGAGCTAGCCCCTAAAATTAAGCTGCTCACAAGAGCAGCTTTATCGTAATGAGGTTACCTATTAGTCTTCTTCGATAGAGCTTAGGTATTCTTCCGCATCTTTAAGGTTGTTTAGTTCAGACGCATCAGACATCTTCACTTTAACAATCCAACCACCTTCATAAGGTTCTTCGTTGATTAGCTCTGGGCTATCTTCTAGTTCTTCGTTGATTTCTACGATTTCACCAGAGATTGGCGCGTAGATATCAGAAGCAGCTTTAACTGACTCAACTAGAGAGAAGCTTTCGCCAGCTTCAATTTCGTCTTCAGTGTCAGGCAGGTCAACAAACACAACGTCACCTAGCATCTCTTGAGCGTGCTCAGAGATACCGATAGTTACAGTACCGTCACCGTTGTCTTTTACCCACTCGTGGCTGTCTGCAAACTTAAGTGTATTGTCCATTGCTTATTCTCCAAAAATTTATGAGGTTTTAATTTAAATCTTAAAAACGGATTAACGGTAAAGAGGGAAGCGTTTGCAAAGCTCTTTAACTTGCTTGCGAACACGTTGCTCAACTTCAGCGTTGCCTTCAGGGCTTTCAACTAAGCCATCAAGAACATCACCGATCCATTCACCGATAAGTTTGAATTCTTCAGTGCCAAAACCACGACTGGTTCCAGCTGGCGTACCTAAACGAATACCCGAAGTAATCATAGGCTTCTCTGAGTCGAATGGTATGCCATTTTTGTTACATGTGATCCCAGCACGCTCTAATGCTTCTTCAGTTACGTTACCTTTCAAGCCCTTAGGACGAAGGTCAACCAGCATTAGGTGCGTGTCCGTTCCGCCAGTCACAATGTCACAACCGCGAGTTTGCAACACTTCAGCAAGAACTTTTGCGTTATCGATCACTGAATTAATATAAGTATTAAATTCTGGGCCAAGTGCTTCGCCAAATGCGACAGCTTTAGCCGCAATTACGTGCATTAGTGGGCCGCCTTGTAGGCCTGGGAATACTGCAGAGTTGATCTTTTTATTGATGTCTTCGTGGTTGGTCAGAATCATACCGCCGCGTGGGCCACGAAGTGTTTTGTGTGTCGTTGTCGTTACAACGTGCGCGTGTGGCAGTGGGCTAGGGTGTGCACCTGTCGCGATAAGACCTGCGATGTGTGCCATATCTACCATTAGGATAGCGCCAACTTCGTCAGCGATTTCGCGGAATTTAGCGAAGTCGATAACGCGTGGGATAGCACTACCACCTGCAATAATCATTTTAGGTTGGCATTCGATAGCGAGAGCGCGTACCGCTTCGTAATCGATTTCAAGAGTGTCGCGGTCTACGCCGTATTGAACTGCGTTGAACCATTTGCCTGAAAGCGCAGGGCGTGCACCGTGCGTAAGGTGACCACCAGCGTCAAGAGACATACCTAGGATAGTGTCGCCAGGTTGAAGTAGGGCAAGTTTAACTGCGCCGTTCGCTTGAGCACCTGAGTGAGGTTGTACGTTCGCGTATTCACACTTGAATAGCTGTTTAGCACGTTCAATCGCGATAGCTTCTACTGTATCTACGTGCTCACAACCACCGTAGTAACGACGACCTGGGTAGCCTTCTGCGTATTTGTTGGTAAGGCAAGTGCCTTGAGCTTGCATTACTGCTTTAGAAACGATGTTCTCAGAAGCAATAAGTTCGATTTGTTCGTTTTGACGAGTGTTCTCTGCTTGGATTCCAGCAAATACTGCGTCGTCAGTCGCAGATAGGTTCGTAGAGAAAAAACTGTCTAAGCTATGGTTTTGATAAGCGTTCATTGTCGAGACCTTTCATTAAGCTAATGGTGATTGTTTTTATAGTCCATTAGGTCTTACGTTGATTTCTGCATCGGTATCGTTTGCGTTATATAGGTGTATAAATAGTGCGTTGCTTCTTATTTATACGACCATAGCGTCAAAGCGATCGTTGTAGGGTCAATGCAGCACGAATTGGTTCCCAAAAATTTCGGGTAAAAAACAGCTCTTACAAATGTTAAATCTATCACTTGCTGCAAGCTGAAGTAGCATCTCTTCATCTAACAAGTCGATAACATAGCTCCGATAAAATCAATTTTCAACAAAAATTTCCAATAGGAAACAGTTTTTCTCGTTTTGCTACAGGGAGCACGCTTTATTTTCCTGTGTGCTCTTTAATCAACAAAGCGCTTCATGCAACAATGAAATCAATAGACAGGAAGTAAGAAATAAATGAGGGACCTATGTCAGAAGACATTTATGATGAGTACCCATCTTTAACGTTGGCTAAAGAGACGTTAGATCAGAATATCGAACCACTTAGGCTCGGCCAGCGTATTAAAGATATCCGCAGCAAGCTGGGCATTACGTTAGAAGAGGCGAGCCAACGCACTGGTTTGGCACGTTCAACGCTGAGTAAAATTGAGAACGAACAAATCTCACCGACGTTCCAAGCGATGCAGAAATTGGCTATGGGTTTGCAAATCGATATGCCGCAACTCTTTGAGCCACCAAGAAAAAAAGTTGCCACAGGACGTCGTGACTTAACTAAAGCAGGCCAGGGTAAACCTCACCCAACTCCGACTTACGAGCATGAACTGCTGGCGACAGAACTTTCGAATAAGAAGATGATGCCGTTCAAGAGCCGAGTGAGAGCACGCACATTTGAAGAGTATAACGATTGGGTTCGCCACGATGGTGAAGAGTTCTTGATGGTGATCTCTGGTGATGTGATGTTCTACTCAGAATTCTATGAGCCGGTACCCATGAGCGAAGGTGACAGCATGTATTACGACGCCAACATGGGGCATATGTTGATTTCTACTAGTACAGAAGATGCACTGATTTTGTGGGTGACTGCAAAATAAGTTAACAAAGTTAGAATTTCTTATAGTGAATGCAAACGGTTGCTTTTGTTTCTAACTTTTGCCAAAAGACGCGATATTGGTGTGAAAAGCATCAATATCGCGTTTTTGTATGCGATTGAAAATTGTTTTTAAATTGTTAAATGTCACATTTTGAGCTGTTTTAATCTTGTTAAGGGTGTAAAACTGACTCAGGCTTGTTTACTATAGTGAACACGGTTTACTCATGTTGATTGAAGTTTACTGAAGTGAATTCTTAGAAAGTGAGTCGTATAGCTTTTATACAGAAGCCTCTTTTTATATCGCTAGTAATAAAAGCCTATATAGAAGACATCACTTTTTACTATCTACTGTTTCTAACGTTAACCCATATCGTTAGAGGCGACTCTAAATAGAGATATAAGCAGCAGATTCGATTTGGAAAGCCTGCAACGCTTCATGGAGAATAAAATGACTCAAGAACAAGCTAATCAAGACCTACTAAAAACACCTCTGCATGCGCTTCACGTTGAAGTCGGTGCAAAAATGGTTCCTTTTGCTGGCTACGACATGCCAGTTCAGTATCCACTAGGTGTAAAGAAAGAGCACTTACACACTCGTGACGCTGCTGGTCTTTTTGATGTTTCTCACATGGGGCAACTGCGTCTACACGGTGAAAACGCAGCCGCTGTTTTAGAATCTCTGGTTCCAGTAGATATTATCGACCTGCCTTCTGGTAAGCAGCGCTACGCGTTCTTTACTAATGAGCAGGGCGGCATCATGGATGATCTTATGGTTGCTAACCTTGGCGATCACCTATTTGTTGTTGTGAACGCGGCGTGTAAAACACAAGATATCGACCACCTAACGGCTCACCTTCCTGCAGATGTAGAAATGGAAGTGATTGATGACCGCGCTCTATTAGCACTTCAAGGCCCGAAAGCGTCTGAAGTTCTGGCTCGTTTCCAACCAAGCGTTGCAGACATGCTGTTCATGGATGTTCAAAAAGTCGATATCGACGGCGTAGAGTGCATCGTGAGCCGCAGTGGTTACACAGGTGAAGATGGCTATGAAATCTCAGTACCGAACGATCACGCTGAAGCACTTGCTCGTAAACTAACATCAGAAGCAGAAGTAGAGTGGATTGGCCTTGGTGCTCGTGACTCACTTCGTCTTGAGTGTGGTCTATGTCTGTACGGTCACGATCTAGATACAACAACAACGCCGGTAGAAGCTAGCCTTTTATGGGGTATCCAAAAAGTGCGTCGTACTGACGGTGAACGTGCAGGCGGTTTCCCTGGCGCTGATATCATCCTTGAGCAAATCGCGACTAAAGACGTTCAACGCAAGCGTGTTGGTCTTGTTGGTCAGACTAAAGCACCAGTACGTGAAGGCGCTGAGCTGTTCGATGCTGAAGACAACAAGATTGGCGTTGTAACAAGTGGTACTGCGGGTCCTAACGCGGGCAAGCCTGTTTCTATGGCTTACGTTCGTACTGACCTAGCGGTTATTGGCACTGAAGTATTCGCTGAAGTTCGTGGCAAGAAGCTACCAATGACAGTAGAAAAAATGCCATTCGTACCTCAGCGTTACTATCGTGGCTAATCTCTTTTAAGAGAAACCACTAAGCTAAATGAAAGCCTATTGTTTGCTTCTCTTTATTGGGAAGCCTAACGGTAGGCTTTTTTATTTTGGTAGCGTATGTCTTTGGTAACGTATTGCTTTTAACGTTACCCACTAACAACGGTTACTTAAAATTAGTTTATAAAATGAGATATGTGGCGATATCGTTACAAATACTTACTATAATCACGATTGTGACGTGTTATGGTGACGATTCATCATTTTTGTAAATAAGTAGTAGGGGTTACAAGGAGTTAACTATGAACGTAAACCATACAATGAGTCCGGTTCGTAAAGCCGTTTTAGGGCTTTTAGCGCCATTAATTTACACATCAAGTGTTATGGCAACGGAAAACACGGACGAAAGTACTCCTGATGTGGGTGTAACACCCTATATTGTGAATGGTAGCGACGCTTCAGTCACGGAATTTCCTTCGATGGCAAGCTTGTTCATTGATCGTATTGATTATGACGGTGTTTATTCAACAGGCCCTTACTGTGGTGCAACAATTTTAGATCCAACGCATATTCTAACCGCAGCGCATTGTATATACGGTAATGAAGAAGGGCAGTTGTTTACTGTTGTCGTCCCTCAAATTGAAGATACTTCTCAGTTTCCCAACGGTAACATCCAAAAAGCTCGTGTATCTGAGGTTTACTATCGCAGCGATTATTCAAATGCGTTGAGCGACCTATTACGCAATGACGTTGCAATACTTAAGTTAGAAAGCGCACTGAATATCGACTCAATCAATGATGTTGTAAAGCGTCCTAGTTCGGATGGTTATCGCAGTTCTTCTGAGGCGTTTACCGCTGTGGGCCATGGTGATACACGCACTGGTTTCGACGGAACCACTTTGCTACAAAAAGCAAACCTCAATTATGTAGACAATGCGACTTGTAAAACGGTATTTGCTGCTGGCAATGAGTTAACAGAGAATCAAATTTGTTTCGTTGGAGATGTGGCTACTTCTGGCTTGTACGGTGGCACTTGTCAAGGTGACTCTGGAGGTCCTGTCTACTGGAAGGATGGTTCGGTTTACAGACAAGTAGGGATTACCAGCTTTGGTCCTGAAACGTGTGGTGGCAGCTCAAGAGTAACTTCGGTATTCACTGAAATCTATGACTACAGAGATTGGATTACAGATGTAACTGGTGGTGTGATAGATAGTTCTGAAACCGTTCAAATTTCAGCAACAGAAGCTAAGCGAACGGCTTATGTGAATGCACGGACTTCATCTGGTTCAGGCGGCAGTGGAGGCAGTTTGTCGTTTGGCGTGCTAGGCGCGTTGATGTTACTCGGTAGGTTTAGAAGAGCGATGTCTTGTTAGATACCCACGTCTTCATGTTAGCTAAACAAACGGCCAGTCATTCAACTATGACTGGCCGTTTTTGTTTTGTTTGTTTAAGCCGTTCAGAGGATTAGGCACAGAATTCAGTAGACGCTTTTCTACTGTACCTTTCGACAATCACATCCATCTCTTTAACTGCGTCGTTGATGCTTTGAATACCGCCTTGTGCGACACCTTTTTCATTTTGGTTCAGAGCAGAAAAGGCCTGCTTCAATTCTTTCTCTTCCAACATACTTCCGTGCAGCAGCACTTCTTTGTAAGTGAGTAGCCTATGCTGCACTGCAATAATTTCGGAGCGGGCATTGTCCGTTTCTAATGCGTGCTTAATGCAAGGAAATGCCAATTTATAACGATTCGCAATTTCCAATATGACGTCTTTCTTATTCGCAATTTGCAATTTTTCTAATTTCCCAACACTTGAATACTCAAGTTACCTAGCCGTACGTTCACAACTGATATCAGTGTGAAGGTTTATGAAACGTAACAGTTTTATCAAGCGAATAATATGCCTTTGATGGCTTATGTAAACCATCACAAGTCAATATGGTCTGCTTCTTGCGGAATTTAGGACATAACTGTCTTTTGAGGATGAGCTTATGTCACAAGAACCCATAATATTGGCGCTGATTGAGCGTAGGAAACAAGCCAACTTGTCTCAAGAAAAGTTAGCCTCGAGTGCAGGAATGAGCTTAAAAACCTATCAAAGGATTGAACGCGGAGAGGCGGACATCAAGGTGTCTCAGTATCGTTCAATCACTAGAACCTTAAAAGTGACGGATTTGGATGTGGTGCTTGATATTGTTGGCGCATCACAAGTAACAGCGGAAGATGTAGCTGCGGTCAGTCGTCTGCTGACCAGCGAAGAGCGCCTGTTGTTGATCAAGCTGATTTTGTCGGTCAAAAAGAAGCAGTAGTCTTTCTTTCAAATAAACAGCGTAATAGATCGATTCGTTAGTCAAATTGACAGATACTTCTAGGGTAATGTGTTCTCTGAGGGCATGAAGCCATCAGCTCACTCTTCCACGCAGCTGTTTGGTGGTGCTTCTTTGTTTTTTGCTTTCTAAACGTCTTTTCTGAGAGCCACGCGTCGGCTTAGTTGCTCGTCTTACTTTTTGAACCTTTGTCGCTTCCAAGATCAATTCTTTCAAGCGCACTAAAGCATCATCTCGGTTTTGTTCCTGAGTTCTATACTGTTGCGCTTTAATGATAATCACACCGTCTTTGGTGATGCGGCTATCTTTGTGTGCGAGGAGCTTTTCTTTATAGAAGTCAGGTAGGGTAGAGTGTTTGATATCAAAACGTAAATGTATCGCGCTCGATACTTTATTGACGTTCTGACCGCCGGCTCCTTGTGCTCTGATCGCTGTTAACTGAAGTTCCCAGTCTTGAATCGAAACAGAATTAGATATTTGTAACATAAACATCCATTTTGAACGGTAATATGGCGCCATGATACTGAATATTGGTTATGGTATCAGTAACTTTATTAAAGAGTGGTAGTAGTGATGAAAATAGATTTAACGGCATATGAAGGATTAATCTTTGATATGGACGGTACGTTGATCGATACAATGCCTGCACATGTAAAGGCGTGGCAGCAAACGGCTGAAGAGTTTGGTTTTCATTTTGAAGCGTCTTGGCTACATAGTTTAGGTGGCATGCCGAGTTATAAGATAGCCGGTGAGGTGAACAGCAAATACGGTTTATCGCTCGACCCACAAGCGGTTTCTACGTTTAAAATGGCGTCGTTTGCGGCTATTGAAGACAAAGGAGACGTTATCCCTTGTACTCACTCTCTGTTGTTAGAGCATCTGGGTAACAAGAAGATTGCAGTAGGAACGGGCAGTCAACGTAAAAGTGCCGAACAGTTGTTGGACAAAACAGATATTTTGAGCAAGCTGGATATCCTAGTGACAGCAACAGATGTGAAGAATCACAAACCAAATCCGGATACCTTCTTAGATGCGTGTTTTGGTATGGGATTACAGCCAAAGCAGTGTGTTGTGTTTGAAGATACGAACTTAGGTAAGCAGGCTGCTCATGCTGCGAACATGGATTGTATTCTGGTGGTAGAAGGGAAAAAGTTAGAGTTCTATCCAGCACCAAGCTGATTGAAAGGATTGGGTTGTTAAACCGCTAAACTGATAGCCTAGCGGAACAATACTGATTTTCTGTTAGGCGATTTCGCTCATTTCGCTGTCTAGGAACAGGCACACACTGTTTCGACCTGCTGCTTTGGCTTCATAAAGTGCTAAATCGGCGCACTTGTAGTTAAGAGCAGGGTCGTTGGTCAGGTTGGTAATTCCACCACTGACCGTCACCACGTTATCGAGCTCAATACTGACTGCGATTCTCAATCTGTTAAGTACATACTCAGCTTCTTCTGTTGTGGTATGAGGCAGAATAACGCCAAACTCTTCGCCACCAATACGAGCCACAAAATCAGTTTCTCGGCACTCTCGTTGTAATACTTGAGCAACGGTTTGAATGACGCGATCTCCATAATCGTGACCAAATCTGTCGTTGATGCGTTTGAAGTGGTCTATGTCCAAAATCGCTAAACAAGACTGTTCGCGAGTAGGGTAACGATTAACACGAGAGCACTCATCTCGCAGCTCAAGATCGAATTTACGGCGGTTCCAACACCCAGCTAAGGCATCTTTTTCACTCAGGTTTCTCAGTTTGTTTTCTAGCTCTTTGTGTTTACTTATATCCACAAATGAAGCGACATAAAACTGAATCACGTCTTTCGAGTCTTTAATGGTTTGGATTCGCAATATTTCCGTGATCAAAGATCCGTCTTTACGGCGATTGACCACTTCGCCTTCCCATACCCCAGTCTTAGTGATTATGCTCCACATCTTGATGTAGAACTCTTCGTTGTAGCGACCAGAGGCAAACATGGATGGTTGGCGGCCTTTTACGTCTTCTAACTCGTAGCCACTAACACGGGTGAATTCTTGGTTTACCTTGATGATACGGTTGTTTCTGTCGGTAATCACTAAGGCAGACATACCATTCATCGCGGCTTTAGCCAGTTGACTATCGATACTGTTCTTCTTGTGGTTACTGTTCCACAATACAAAGCCAGCGGAGATCATCGAAATCAAGAAAGACAAGGTGATGATCTGAACGACAATCGCTTGTTTTTCTTGTCGGTATTGACTGCTGAAATGCTGATTCTCAATGTGAAGAACCATGTAAATAGGGCCTGCAAACTGCTTTATCTTTGGGCTGATGTCCGAGTGGAAATACCAGTTCTTACCATCGAAATAGCTAGACG
Source organism: Vibrio sp. 10N.286.48.F5 (assembly GCF_041469785.1). Lineage (NCBI taxonomy): Bacteria > Pseudomonadati > Pseudomonadota > Gammaproteobacteria > Vibrionales > Vibrionaceae > Vibrio > Vibrio sp. 10N.286.48.F5. The sequence continues at coordinate 80,815 of NZ_JBFRLG010000022.1, forward strand.
AAGAGTTGTCTTGAATGTCTTTCCAAAGCTCTGGGTATAGCTTTGCGTATGTCTTGTCTGAACGTGATTCAATCACATGCCCAAATGATTCAGCTGGGTCAGGGCCCATGATGACATGACCAGTTTTGTTTAGAATGACCGGGACTGCATCTGAGTCTCCAATTTGGTAATGAAGGCGGTTGTAAATCTCTAGCATGTTTAGATTTGCAATGAAGTAACCAATAATTCGATTCCCTTCAGCGACTGGCGTCATAATGCGAAGCGCCGGCGTTAACGGGTGGATGATTTCTCCATTTTCCATTTCTAGGTCAATGCCTCTGGATCTGACATCGCCAATCTCTAATTTCTGAAGCATCTGGTAGTAATCTCGAGAAGATTTGTTCTGCAGTTCGTTCTCGGGGACGACAGTGGCTCGACCGTCTTTGTAGTTAACGCGGAACACTTCGTTGCCGGCTAGATCGAGATAACGAAGCTGGGAATAGTATTTTTGGCCACGAGCTAACATCACCCAAAGATCTTGCAGGGTTTCTTTATGGATAATAGAAGGTTCTCGAATCGCTCGGAGTAGTGTTTGAGAGTCGGCGATTGACGGAACAGAGTTAGAGATTTGCTCAACAATAACAGCGAGTTCATGAAAGCTGTATTCGATCTGGTTCTGGCTGGACTGTTGGATATTTAGCGTGTGCTGAGCTTCAACCCTGTCAAATTCAGAGTTAATGTAGAGGGCAGGGACTAGTCCTAGGGCAAAGATGGTACATAGAAATTGGCTGACTAGTTTTTTTATACTTGTATTCATCACTGTCCTCAAAGAATCAGCGCAATACTATATATATTATAGGGTTTTTAATGTGATCTTGACCCAGAAGTTAAGACAAGATTCGCATATAACTACGATTTAAGTGCAACTTTTTGCATTTAAGCTTGATTGTTGAGCAATCACTTCGTTAGTAAATGATTGCTCAATATAGAACACTGCTCCGAAACCTAAGCTAAATTAATCGCGACTAATTGCCGATTATCTAACTAAGGGCAGCTAGCTTAGGCCGACGATATTTCCATTACTATCAATATCTAACGACATGAACGCCGGTTTGTCAGGCAAGCCTGGCATGGTCATTACATTGCCGCACAACGCGTAAATAAAGCCAGCACCAGCACACAATTTTAGTTCTCTAACAGGCACGTCAAATTGGGTTGGTGCACCTTTTACGTGTGCTTCTGTCGAGATCGATAGTGGTGTTTTTGCCAAACAAACTGATAGGTCGCTATAGCCATGCAGTTTGAATTCAGCCAGTTGTTTTTTAGCCAGTGGAGATACCGAAATACTTGCCGCGCCATAACCAACTTCAGCAACTGCCATCAGCTTTTCTTCTAGGCTTTGCTCTGAGTGATACAAAGGCTTAAATTCACTCTGTTTTTGGCAAGCTTTGACTACAGCGTGAGCCAGTTGAGTCGCGCCTTCGCCACCTTGACCAAATGCTTCGCTTACTTCAACGTTAACGCTTGAGTCGAAGTCGGTGATCATCTGTTTCAATGCATCGAGCTCTTGAGCTGAGTCTTGTGGGAATCGGTTAATCGCAACAACTGTAGGCACTTGGTATTGCTTAACGTTGTTGATGTGCCATTTTAGGTTCTCAAAGCCTGCAATTAGCGCGTCTTGGTCATCATTAAAAATTGAATCTGGTAATGGAGTGCCGGGTCTCAAATCGTATAAACCAGAGTTGGCCTTTAATCCACGTAATGTTGCAACAACCACAGCGCAATCGGGCTTTTTGTTCGACGCTTTTGCTTTTATGTTGCACGCTTTTTCAAAGCCCATATCTGAGCCGAAACCACCTTCGGTCACGACAAAGTCACTCAGTTTTAACGCTATCTTATCGGCAATAATTGAAGAGTTACCATGTGCGATGTTCGCGAAAGGCCCGGCGTGAATTAGGGTAGGAACGCCTTCAAGGGTTTGCATCAATGTTGGTTCAATAGAATCCTTCATGGTTACGGTCATTGCGCCTGCAACGTTGAAGTCATCTGCGGTCAACGGCAAGCCTTGTTTGTTGTAGGCAAGTACCACTCGTCCGATGCGCTTTCTCAAATCTTGAAGGTCATTGGCTAGAGCAAGAATGGCCATTAGCTCTGAAGCAGCTGAGATATCAAATCCATCTTCTCGCTCAAAGCCGTTAATTGTTTTGTCTGCTTCGTTCTTGCCAACCGTGATCATGCGTAGTGCGCGATCATTGTGGTCAAGTACACGTCGCCAAACGATTCTGCTTGGGTCAATATCCAAGGCTTTTAAGCCAGAACGCGCTTCAAACGCCTCTAAGCCTTCCCGTTGTTCATGATACAAACGTGCATCAATGGCGGCAGAGGCGAGGTTGTGAGCGGCCGTAACAGCATGAATATCGCCCGTCAGGTGCAGGTTTAATTGTTCCATAGGGGCAACTTGAGAGTAACCACCACCCGCAGCGCCACCTTTTACACCAAATACCGGACCCATTGAAGGCTGGCGAATGCAGGCCATTGCAGATTGGTTAATCTCTGCGAGGCCTTGTGCTAATCCGATAGTAGTGACGGTTTTGCCTTCACCAAGAGGTGTCGGTGTGATCGCCGTGACTACGACTAATTTACCATCTTGTTGGTTGGCGAGGCGTTCAAGTGACGTGAGAGACACTTTAGATTTGAATTGCCCTAATGGCTGATGTTCGTTGTGGTGCAGGCCAGCTTGCTTGGCAACCTCACTGATGTTTTTAAGGGGAGTAGAGCGACAAATATCAATATCAGACAGCATATTTGATCCTTATATCAGAACCGAAAGGCGGTACGTAAACGTTTGCGTGGCGATAGTACTGTATAAATTTGCCAAGTAAAGGCAAACCACACGAATTATGTGCTGGAAGATAACAGATCTAAAGAGTCATTGCGCGAGATCAAATCTTAAACGAGCAAAATATTCGTTCTGATTACCTTCAGTTGCAATTATATTGGCGTTGAATACAAAAAGGGCTGCATATAGCAGCCCTTCAAGGAATGGGTAATCTCACTTGGCGTTAACCTCTAAGAGGTAACTACCTAATATGGCCGATTAACGATCCCAGTATGTTTCTTCTAAGCTATCTTCGCGTTCAGGCAGTGCACGAGAAAGGCGAGGAGAGTGCTGAGTCAACACTTCGTAGCTTACACGGTTTGCGTACTTACAAATTTGAGACAGTGAAGAGTACGTCAGACAAGCGTGCTCGTGTTTCTCTGAGTTTGGTACATTCACGTGGTGGTAGCTGTTTGCTGCCATGTCGTGAAGTAGTGCTGAAAGTGCACCATCGCCAGCGCCATTGGTATTCTTAATCTCAAGTGGGCCGCCTAGGTAAGGGCCAATGTGAGAGTACACTTTTACTGGGTCTTTACAGTCTTGCTTACGCATCGCACGGCTGAATTCGTATTTATTGAACTCAGGGATGTTACCCGGTAACAATGGCAGTGTGGTTTCGCGTTTCGCTGGTTCGTCAGTGTAACCTGCCATGTATAGACCAATAGGGCCTGCAGTACATAGAACTAGGTCAACCCACTCAAGTGCCTTGTTAGCAGCCAATAGAGGATCTTTTTCACCCGTTAGTGCTTCACCTTCATCTTCGTTCATCGCGACGATAGTTACGTTTTCTTTCAGGTATTCTTGCCACCATTCAGCGTTGCCTTCGATCACATACTTAGTACCAAGTGTTAGTACAACAGGCACATTGTGCGCTTTCGCGTATTCAATCGCTTTTTGTACCGCTTTTGGCATCGGATCTTCAGGTTTGCCACGCATTAGGTATGACGACACAACCAATGCAGACGCTTTCTCGAACACTTTTTCAGGAATGCTTTCTGGAAGAAGTTGGTTCATGTGGCCTTCATTGATTGCAAACGTACGTTCGCCATCTTCAGAAATAAGCGTGTAGCAACGACCGATTGGACCATCAACAGTTTGAAGGTGGTTTAGATTCATACGAGAAGAAGTGCGGCAAAGGTAACGATAACCAAATGAGCCAACTTCGATCTTCTTAGACATTACGCCAAGCAGGACAGATTTGCTGTCTGCAAGTACGGAATAGTTGTGCAGTGTGTTGCCAATAGTATCGCCAGGGTATTGATGCGTGATCAAACCGCGCTCTACTAACTCTTCATACAGCGCATCTGCTTTACTTTCTTCCAATACCAGTGAGTGACCTTTACTCAGCTCGTATTTTTCTAGGAACGCGTTGTCAACACGGGCTTCGATGTCAACAATCGTTTGGCCAACACCCACAATCGTTGCGCGGTGAAGCTTAGGCGTTTGTTGAATTTGGTTGACCAACGGATCACGTGCGTGAGTTGGAAAGTAGTGCTTAGATTTACGCTGTCCAGGAAACTTCATATGAAAAATACAGTGAAAAAATTTTGCCGCATGATATCACATTTTGTTTCTGTTTCTTTCATTTTTATTACATTTTGAATCACCTGCACAATGTCTGTACAGGTGATTCAACTAACTATATGTTTGAAACTACTCGGTTGGCTGTACTAACGTCGCTGGATCAACGTAAGCCTCTGTACCCCAAAGTGGAACAGTTGAAAGGCTATGTTTGAAACTGCCTTCCGTTTCTTTGGTGGTGTAAGACAAATAAAGTAGCGATTGATTCTCTGCATCGTAGATACGACGAACCTTCATTGTTTTAAAGAAGATACTTTTCGATTGCTTGAATACCACTTCGCCAGACTTACTCTTGTCTATTTGAGCAATCATTTCTGGTGTAATTTCACCTGTTTGACGACAAGATATAGAGCTATCACTTGGATCAGAAAGGCTAAGGTTTGCTTCGATTGATGCGATATGACAGGTAACACCCGCGATCTTATCGTCATCTAATGAAGACATCTTGATATCCTTCATTGTGAAGAAACCCAGTGAGACGTCGCCAACCTCGTTGTCCGAACAGCCAGCTAACATTGTCACGATACCTGCTGCTATTAAGGCTTTTTTCATAAGAAGTCCTTTTTATTTATATAGTTCTGTTTACTATAAGGATATTGAAAGCTTGGATACGAGTGTAGAGCTTTTCGTTAAGTTCTTAAAGGATGTTGTTGGATAATGAAAAATATGAAGCATTTAAAGTACTTGTTGGCCTTGGTCATGCTCTGTATGCTCTCTGCTTGTAGCTCGGCACCTCAGCCGACCGTATGTCTTCCAAATAACTGCGATATTTGGGGATACTAACCGTAGGTACTAAAAGAATGAATAACGAAATACCTGAAATTGCACACAAGAAAAACCAATGGCTATTTAGTCAGCTCGATATTGCTTACCCCGCAAAAGAGAGCCTCCTCGGCCGTGAACTTTATCAAAGCAAACTTCCATCCAAGACATACCAACTCCTAGCACAAGATCAAACTCCTTCCCAAATTGATGAACTGCATAAAGTCGATTTCCATAAATTGACCGTGCTATTTTCACTCAACCAAGCAAGCGTTTACCAAGATGAAATCGAAAGGGCACACATGCTTGAGTTCTTGAGCCAAATTATGCTTTCTGACGATCATGTATTATATATTGGTACTCAAAACGGTGAAGTTGTGGCGAGCGCTATCGTCACAGAAGCGGATGGTTCCCTATTGATCTCGGATGTCGTTGCTGAAAATGGTCAAAGTATCAACAACTTTGCTAAGCAGTTACACGATTTTTGGGCACAAGATCATGCTTCTTGCGATAAAGTATGGATCGAGAACTAAAGATTCTTTGACAAAGCGTTAATCTAAGTACAATACCCCGTCTTATTTAAAGGGTATTGTATGTACAAGCTATTGATATCAATCGCTGTATTATGTGTTAGCGCTTATTCTTCACTCAGTTTTGCTAACGACTGGGATATTAAACGCATCCTAGTTTTACACTCATACGAACCTTCTTATCAATGGACTGCTGACTTCCAAAAAGGGATAGACAGTGCGTTCAGCCAGTCTCAAACCGAAGTTAAACTCTCAATAGAGTATTTGGATTCAAAGCGTGTCCACAGCCCAGAGTATTACGACTCTCTCGCGAACTACTTACGTGCGAAGTATGCAGGTTATAAATTTGATGGCGTAATTGCGACGGACGATAACGCAGCCAATTTTCTTGAATCTCTGCCTAATTTGATTGATCGCTCCACACCTGTCGTTGCAGCCGGCATCAATGATTTCAGCACCGACATGTACGCGGTGTCTGACAGAGCAACTGTGCTTTACGAGAACGATCAGATAGACGTTAATATTAAGCTGATCTCCAAATTAAGACCTAATCTAAAGAATCTCTATTTTGTAAATGATTACAGTGTCACGTCTGAATTGATTCATAAAGAAATGAACAAAATGATGGCTGAATTTTCAAATATCAATCTCGTAGAAATTCGCGACTTGTCGCTGGAGCATACGAGCCAATTTTTGGAAGGGATCTCTGCGGACGATGCGGTATTGCTCAGTCATTACAACACCGAGTTAAAGCAAGGGGTTTATCACACTTACCAAGAGATTGCGGATACGTTGTCAAAAGCGAGTGCTGCTCCGGTGTTTGCTTTGTGGCAGTTCTATATTTCGGGTGATGTACTCGGTGGCTACGTTAATCACTCACAAAGCATGGGTGAAGAGGCCGTCGATGCGTTGGATAAATACCTTCCACTTGGTTTTACTACACCGTTAACTCCCGGAGACAACAAACGTTTTGTATTCAATTACCCTGCAATGAAGAGATACGGGATTAGTGGAAACGCGTTACCTGACGAAGCGGTTTTCATTAACGAGCCTTCATCCTTTATTCGCAAAAACTTCCAGTTGTTATTGGGGCTGTCGATGGTGATTGCGGGTTTGAGCCTGATCATCTTGATGCAATTTGTCACTCTGCGCCAAAAGAAAGAGTTGGCGAATAAGAACAAACGAATCTTAAAGCTTCAGAAACAGACCTTGAATATCCAAAAGGATATGATTCATGTTCTCGGAGAAGCAATTGAAACCCGCTCTGGCGAAACAGGTAATCACGTTAAGCGTGTAGCCAAGCTGTCTGCATTGCTAGCGAAGTATCGTGGCTTGAGCCATCGTGAGGTCGAGATGATTGAGATCATCAGCCCAATGCACGATGTGGGTAAGATTTCTGTCCCTGAATCGATCTTGGATAAACCTGGGAAATTAACCGACCAAGAGTGGGAGGTGATGAAGCTTCATACTACGGCTGGCTATAACTTACTGAAGAGCGGAGCGGGTGATATTACCAACCTCGCAGCAATCATTGCTAACGAACATCACGAGCGTTGGGATGGTGCTGGATACCCGAATGGCAAAGTGGGGGATGAAATACACTTGTTTGCTCGTATCACAGCTGTAGCCGATGTATTTGATGCGCTCCTTAGTGCACGTTGCTACAAAGAACCGTGGCCATTAGAGATGGTGGTCGATTTGTTCGAGCGAGAGTGTGGCTACCAGTTTGATCCTCAGCTAACTAAATTGCTACTGAAACACTTACCCGAGTTTGTCGCTATCCGAGATTCGTACCCCGATACTGGAACTGTAGAATATGCGTCTTCACCTTCGCTTGAAGCTAAGGTCTTAGAAGAGTCGGTTGTTAGCTAATTGTCGCTCTATCTGAGTAGCCTATAAGCCATTTTTTTTATCGATTCACCACGATCCGGCTAGGAAGTAGTGATTTATATTTTCTCCTGAAATTGAGTCGCTTATGTAAACCTCGCAGCATTTGATTTCGTAGAATTTGGGCTAATTTGATGAAAACTGTTGCTTATGCCGAGCGATAAAGTGATCAACTCCATATTTCGCGAAGAGAAATAAGCCTGTATCTGCAAACTGTTACCTCAATCATCTCGCGCATTGAAAGAACACTATAGGATAAAACTTGGATTCAATCTGAGTGAGATACCTATGCGGTTAGAACAGACTAAATGTGTGATTTTCGATTGTGACGGAACACTTATCGATAGTGAAAAGCTGTGCTGCCAAGCTTTGGTGAACGTTTTCACTGGCTTTGGAGCGGAGCTAAACGTCAACGACTGCTATGCGCATTTCCAAGGCGGGAAGCTAGCTGACATCTTAATGGATACACAAGAACGTCTTGGGCTATCTATCTCGATTGATACACTCGAACCGTTATATCGCACTGAATTAGAAGCACTGTTCCAGCGTCATTTAAAACCGATGGACGGCGCTATCGAACTTATTGAATTTCTCAAACAACAAGACATCGAGTTTTGTATTGCTTCCAATGCACCGAAATCTAGAGTTGAATCTTCATTGGCGATGACAGGCATGCTAGACGACTTCAAAGGCAAAGTGTTCTCAGCTTTTGATGCTAACAGCTGGAAGCCAGAACCTGATCTAATCATGTACACAGCCATGAACATGGGCTTTCTACCGAATGAGTGCATCTACGTGGATGATACGTTGAAAGGGATTGAGGCTGGTGTTCGCGCGGGTATCCAATCGTTTCGATTACGCCCGAGTATTGATGAAGCAATCGTAGATCCCGAAGCCGACTCAGCAGAACTCGCGGCTCAGGATATCTACAGTTTAGAAGAAATTTCAGTTTGGATTAATGGCAAGCACTGCTCAAATGGTGGTATATCGAATTCTGCAGCTTTGGTGGGGTAGAGCTTAATTGAAGGCTGACTACCTTACTAAATTGTTTGGTGTGGAAACCGCAAGATGCACAAGTAAACTTTTCTCCACTTTCTGAAAGCAGATACTCGTCGTGTTGGCATAAAGGGCATGTAATGTCGTCGGTGTTTGGTGTTTCTGTTTTATTCATTATGTGTCACCTGCAGCAAGAGGGTAAGCGAAAAAAGACCCGTTCAATTAGATTACTCCTAAGCTCGAATATTAGACAGTTCTGACACTTCTTAATCTCTCCTTTGCGACTTGCTTCATGGTAATTGATAATGTCATCGTTATTGACCATGGTTCTTGTAATGTTATTAAACAAAAGCCAAAAAGAAAGGACCCATTACGAGTCCTCATTAGTTTGTTTTCAATTCACGCCGCTAGTTCACCAGTTGATCCTTAAGTTCGGTAGCGTGCCAATGTCTGAGATAGAGAAACCGACGCTTCTGTTAGCCTAGATACGCCATTTGAAGAATTCTGAGCCACGTCTTTAATCACATCGGATTGGCTTCGAATATCGTTAAGCTCTGCTGCAATCGTATTGGCAACGTTACTTTGCTCATCGGCTGATGTTGCGATTTGGATACTCATGTCCATTAGTGCTTGAGCTGAATCTGCAATCGAGTTTACGTCGTGACCAATGTTTGAAATCAACTGGCTACTGGTTTGCGCTTGGTCAACCGTCTGTTCGGTGATCTTCGCGATATTTTGGCTCTCTTGCTGTAAGCGTTCAATCATCGCTTGGATTTCTACAGTAGCCGACTGAGTGCGGCTTGCCAGTGTTCTTACTTCATCAGCAACAACAGCGAAACCTCGGCCTTGCTCGCCCGCACGAGCGGCTTCAATCGCGGCATTTAAAGCAAGTAAGTTAGTTTGCTCTGAAATAGCATTGATCGTCGTGATGACCTCGTTAATTTGGCTCGTATTCACATTCAAGCTAGTAACAGAAGATGAGGTTTGCTCAATCAAAGAAGAAAGGGTGGTGATTTCCGAGATTGCCTGTTGAACCTTCGCGTGGCTATCGTTGATTTGCTGCGCGTCTTGTTCTGTTTGTTCAGTTGAGCGTGCAGAGATGTTAGAGACTTCATTTGCCGAAGCTGTCATCTGATCCATTGCTGTCGCTACAGAGTCTAGAGAGGCATTTTGGCTCATGATTTGTGTTTCGCTGCGCTTCATCTCAGTTTCGAAAGAAGCCGATGTTTCGCTTAGCGTTGCTGCACTGTGGTTTACGTTGTTGACTAACTCACTAAGCGTGTCCATTGAACGGTCAAGCGCACAACCAATCGTGCCGAACTCATCACGGCCAGGGTGGAAGCCAAGGCGTGATGTTAAGTCACCATCACCAATCTTTTGAGTCGTTGAATAAAGAACCCAAAGTGCGCCGCCTAGGAAAGTCGCTACCCAGTAACAGAAAAGACCAAAAGGCACACACCACAAGAAGCTCAGTAATAAAGTGTACAGTGCTTGCTGCTTTTGATTCTGTATATCGTTAGTTGAAACGGTAAGTGAGTAGTAGTTGCCATCTTGTGCGAGTGCTGTGGCAGTCACAGAACCATTATTTGAAATAGTGGTTTGTTGAGCGCGAGTTTGCTGGCTAACAGAGCGAACAGATGCCGGGGAATCTGATGCTGATAAAATGCCTTGCAGTTGATACTCGACCTGCTGTTTTGCAGTTACGTCAATGTGTTCCATTTTGTTGACGTAGTTCAGTCCAGCTAGGCTTGCCAGAGCGGCAAAAAAGATTAAGAAAATGACCCAAAATTTGTCGTTGATCGACATCTTGATAAACAGTTTGTCTATCGTTCGAAATTGTACTTCTTTCATAAAAACTCCACGGTAAATCCTTTACCGTGGACTCTAAATAACCGACCTCAATAAAAATGTGACTTCAATCTACTAATTGTGAAAATTAATGATAGTGACATGTTATTTGTGAGATCCGGATCAAGTAAATTAGTTCTGTATAGGTTTATTAGCCCAAAGAAGGCAGTAACCCTACTGAAATAAGAACTTGAATGGCAATGATAAATACGCCAACGCTACCTGCTAAAAACAACGCTTTGCTACCGCCTAACACTTGGTAACTGGCTTCTGCAGATTGAGGTTTGACAGAGAAATCAGTGTAACGAACCTTGTAGACCATCACTGTTGGTAACAGAATCGCGAGCACTGAAAGTGCAATGGCTGCGTAGCCTAAAGCCATGATGAAGCCTTGTGGGTAAAATAAGGCAAACCCCAGTGGCGGTAAGAAGGTGATAGCAGCTGTCTTAACACGTTTTGCGTTACCTAGTTTCTTGCTCAGTGAGTCGCCCATGAATTCAAATAAGCCCAAGCTTACACCAATAAAAGATGTCAGCAGTGCAAGGTCCGCAAACACACCGACGATCACGCTTAGGTTGGATTGATGAACAGTTTGCGATAGTGAGACTAATAGCGCGCCTAAACTTGTATCAGACAATAATTGCTCTTGGCTAATCACACCCAAAGTAACACTTTGCCAGAAAACGTAGATAACCAGAGGCAGTGCCGAGCCAATAATCATTACCTTACGTAAAGAACGAACGTCACCATCTAGGTATCGAACAATTGATGGGATGCTGCCGTGGAAACCAAAAGAGGTAAACACAACCGGAATCGCCGCCACAATCAGGCCTTGCTGTAAAGGCATGCTCATTAGGTATTGAGAGGTAATGTTTGGCGCCAGGAAGCTGAGTACCAAAACCATCGCGATAAGCTTTAAGCCAAACAAAACGCGGTTAACTTTATCAACACTGTGTGTACCAATCGTCACAACGCCGGCAACTAATAGGGTAAATAGAAGCGTGGTGATTTGAGCATTGAGTTCGATACCCGCGATATCCGAAATTCGTTGGTTAAATTGCGCACCGCCGCCAGCTATGTATGCCGCACACAGAGCGTAGAAAAGAAACATCACCGCGAAGCTCGCAATCCACTTTCCTTTTGTCCCCAAAATGGTATGAGCTAACGTGTGTAGGGTAGCGTCAGATTCTGCGAATTGGTGAAGCTCTACCATTAATAGCGCAGTAAAAGCCATTAACGCCCATAAACCCAGCATCAAGAAAAGTGAAGTTGAAAAGCCAATACCTGCAGAAGCAAGTGGAAGAGCGAGCATGCCAGCACCAATGGTTGTGCCTGCAATGATCAAAGTACTACCAAAAACCTTTGATTTATTCATTGTATATAATTCTTTACGTTAGGGTGTGTTTTCATTGTAATTCTTCTAGCTTAAGCGCATAAACCCAAAGAATATCTCGATTTTGAAGTATTCTGATTGAGTTTAATTCCAAATGCAATTCTTATTGTAATTAAAAACATCCACTGTAAATTAATATTTACACAAAGGGGCGTGTCAGCATTCAATTGAGCAAAGCAAACGTTTGACCATGATCGGTTTCAAAATTTATAGAGTAATTTGTTGTACTTGGTGTAAGGTGGCAGTACATATGTCGTTCGCGTATACCCCTTTAGCGCAAAAAAGCGTTAATGATCGCGAGTAGCTTTAAGCTATGAATATGGAATGGGTAGAGTAGAGTGCGTTCATCAAAGTGACATAATATAAGTCCAAGATGGTGCACTAGTTAATCGGACATCATGTCCACATCAAGGAATAGAGGGGGCACAATGAGTGACCAATCTTATAATGACGAAAGTCTAGAGTTGTTAGATGCTATGGAAATTGGCATTGATTTGTCTGACTATGAGCAGACAGTGAAACAGTTAGCAGAAGAGCTTTTCAAGTCTTCGAACTAAGCTTTTAAGATCTTTAATTCAGTTTCAACTGAAACGTTTTAAAGCTAAAAGTTTTCTTAGCTAAAGCTTCTCAAAGCAAACAATTCTAAACTGAGCAAATCGCATTCGCTCACACGTCATACCAAAACTATCCTCATTAAAGTTCGCGAAGATAAACGAGTACGTTTACCATGTTACTTAGTTCTCGATACTTTAATGAGGTTCAATGAACTTTCTCGCACACCTTCACATCGCCAAGCACTGTAACAGCAACTTAGCAGGTAACCTGTTAGGTGATTTTGTTAAAGGCGACCCTAATAAACACTATTCTGATTCCCTTTCTGACGGTATTAGGCTTCATCGATTTGTTGATAGCTATACTGATCGTCATGATGTATCTCGTTCTGCAAAATCACTTTTCTCAGACCAAACACGACGCTTTGCGCCTATCGCACTCGATGTATTTTGGGATCACTGCTTAGCCAATCATTGGGATCAGTTTTCACAGCAGACATTAGAGCGTTTTTGTTTAGATAGCCATGAGCAGATCTTTGAACATCAAGAGCCACACTGGCCTGAAAATTTCGTTATGGTTCATCAGAAAATGGCTGAGCATAGATGGTTAGAGAGCTATCAAGACATGTCATCTATAGAGGTGGTGTTGCAGCGAATGGCGTTGAGAAGGCCTAAGCTCGGTATGCTCGAGGCATGTTACGATGACCTCGAACGTCACTATGATACGTTGCAGTGTCACTTTAATGAGCTTTATCCCAACGTTTTAGAGGAAGCTAAGCAGTTTAATGCGCTTCAAATGAAGAAAAATCAAAAGGAAAGGTAAACAGCGTAATGCAGGTTTGCTACAATCCGCGCCTATTTAATCTTTGAGCATCATACTATGTCTGAATCTACAAAATCTTTTAACCAACTAGGATTATCTGAGCATCTTCTTGCCACGTTGTCTGAGCTTAATTTTACGGCTCCTACCAGTGTTCAAGAACAAGCAATTCCATTGGTATTAGAAGGCAAAGATGTACTGGCTGGTGCTCAAACGGGTACAGGTAAAACGGCTGCGTTTGGTTTACCGATTATTCAAAGATTAATCGAGACAAAAGACAACGTTATTCCGAACCCTAAGCTCGTTCGTGCGCTTGTATTAGTGCCAACTCGTGAATTGGCACAACAGGTTTTCGATAACTTAACTAGCTACGCAAAGGGCACCGACATTAAAGTCGTGGTGGCTTACGGCGGCGTTAGCATGAAGGTGCAAACTGATAACTTACGCGGTGGCGCAGATATTCTTGTCGCGACGCCTGGTCGTCTTATTGATCACATGTTCACTAGAAACATCATGTTGAGCCAAACGGAAGTACTGGTACTGGATGAAGCTGACCGTATGTTAGATATGGGCTTCATGCCTGACATCAAGCGTATTCTTTCTCGCATGAACGAAGTGCGTCAAACTCTGTTCTTCTCTGCAACGTTTGATAACAAAATCAAAGCGATTGCACACCGTATGATGCAGAAGCCAAGTGAAATCCAAGTTACTCCAAAAAACAGCACCGCTGAAACCGTAACACAGATGGTTTACCCGGTAGATAAGTCGCGTAAAAGTGAGCTATTAGCGTATTTGATTGGTTCAAAAAACTGGCAACAAGTGTTGGTGTTCACAAAGACTAAGCAGGGCACTGATGCTCTCGTTAAAGAGCTTAAGTTAGACGGCATTAAAGCGGCATCAATCAATGGCGATAAGAGCCAAGGTGCGCGTCAAAAAGCCCTAGACGATTTCAAGTCAGGCAAAGTTCGTGCGTTGATCGCAACCGACGTGGCAGCTCGTGGTATTGATATTCAGCAGCTAGAACAAGTTGTGAACTATGACATGCCATTTAAAGCAGAAGATTATGTTCACCGCATCGGACGTACTGGCCGTGCGGGTAACA
>NZ_JBFRLG010000022.1:95889-96208 GCF_041469785.1 Vibrio sp. 10N.286.48.F5
TACTGGCCGTGCGGGTAACAGCGGCTTAGCGATCTCTTTGATGAGTCAGGATGAAGCTTACCTATTGGGTGACATTGAGCGATTACTTGATACGCGCTTGCCTCAAGAGTGGCTAGAGGGCTTTGAACCAAGCCTTGAAAAAGATCTAGCGCCCGATCGTGGTGGTCGCAGCAAGAGCCGTTCATCAGAAAAACGTAAGATGAAAGCGAAGCTTAAGATTCACCAAAACCGCGGTAAAGCACGTCGCTAATAAGCTGTACAAAGCTCCAGTTTAAAGATCTATACATATAAAAACGCGCCGTTACAGTGACTTCTGTAA